>JANXYP010000244.1 GCA_025355955.1 Chloroflexota bacterium | reverse complement strand
TTCGCCAACGCGGGTCATGCCGGTGATGGCGTAGCCACGCGCAAAGTAGTCCTGGAACAGCCGCCGCGTCTGCCGCCGCCAGTCAATCGCTGCGTCCAAGTCGGCTTCCTTCAGCTTTTCGATATAGGCGGGCAACTCCGCCCATACCATTGCTGCGCCAACATCGAGATGCAGGCCAACTAGCCGGCGGCTGGCGGGGTATGGCTCAGTGATGGTGATTAGCTGGTGGTCGGGGGGGAGCTGGTCGGTGGGCTGGTCGGGTTCGTCAATCAACACTGCGGCAGAGCCATAATCATCCGGTTCAGCGGCGTTCTCCCTCCCCCATTTCGGGGGAGGGTTGGGGTGGGGGCTAGTAGGAAAGTCGCGGCGGGGGCGGCTGACGCGGGCCATCACGCGGGCGGAGCGTAGCCACCACTCGGTACTGAAGCGGTCAGTGGGCAGCCCAGCATGAGTGGCGCTCTGCACCTCGCCATAGAGGTTGACCACGTACTCACGCACAATGCAGCCCAGCTTGACGATGTTGAACCAGGCGTTGCGGGCCACCAGGGGGTCGTAGGTCCAGCTCATCAGCTCCAGCCCCTGGGCCAGGGCGGCTTCGCGCTGGGCCAGCTTTAGGTTGCGGCCAATGCCCTGCTCCTGATATTCGGGCAGCACCGCCAGCATATCGGAGTAATGGTAGGGGCGACCGCCGCGTAGGCCGGTCCAGCCCAGGGCGAAGCCGATTAGCTGATCGCCGTTCAGGTGGCGGATGAAAGCGCCCAGCACGATGCCGCCGCTCTTGATGATGGCGGCAATGCTGTGGGCGGGGATAACGTCTTCAGGGGTGAAGCCCCAGGCGACGGCCTGAAGCTCGGTAACGGCATGGCACTCCGTGATGCCCTTGACCGGGCGGATTTTGATGCTTTCCACTATCCTGCTCCTCGGGTTGATGGGGTCGACCCGATTATAACACAGCAGGATTAAACTGAGTAGACCTTGCCCACCTCAGCAACCTTCAGTGCGGAGGCGGCAAGGTTGAAGTTGTCGGGGTAGTGGTAGAGGTAGAGCTTATTGGCAAGCGGAGGGCGGCTAAGTACGTAGTCACGCAAGGTGGGGTAAGCAGTGTGGCCGGGACCATAGGTGGACTCGTGGAACAGCAGGTCGGCCTCACCCAGCCAGTCAACCAGCGCGGGGTCGAAGGCGGTGTCGCCGCTGAAGCCCACAGAGCGGCCCTGATAGTAGACACGATAGGCGGCACAAGGGATATGGTGGGTGGTCAGCCGCGCCTCGACCTCGATGCCGGTGTTGCCGAGCGCCTTGCGCTGGCCGGGGATGACGATACTGGTATGGTAGAAGTCGGTGAAGCGGTTCTGCACCAGTTGCCCAGCATCGTTAATTGATTGGCCGAGGCCGACATAGAGGCGCTGCGGCCAGACCGCCGCCATAACCGCCGGGTGCGAAACGAGGGTGGGTCGGCCAATCGCAGTGGCAGCGGCCTGCTCGGCGACACTATAATTGCGGCTGGGGGCGTTTTCGGGATTGCGGGCTACGGCGTGGTTGATGGCATATTCGAGCAGTCCGCCCGCGTGGTCATCGTGCAGGTGGGTGATGATCGCGTGGCTGATCAGCGGTGGCGAGACGATAATGCCGCTAATCTCGCTGGCCTGGCGCATTACCGCGCCGATATAGCCGGGGCAGTCGAGCAGCAGGCGGTGTTCGCCCGCCAGAATGACGAAGCCGCTGTTGGCACGGCGAAAGTCGGTGGTGAAGGCATCGCCTACACCGAGGGCGATGATCCTAAAGTTGGTGGGGTCGGTTGTGGTCATTATATGGGCGCTTCCTCACTAGAGATGCTTACTGGGAAGGGATTATACCATAGACTACTGCGTTTGTCTGTAAACTATTTTACAGATGAGGCAAGAACTTTGTAGCCACAGATGTTTATCACCCCTCCTGCCATGTGCTGATCCAGCTGATCACTTCTGGATAACTTTTTGCACATGGGATTCATGTACTGTCCATTCGGATCTATTTTCACCTATTGGCATGATCAATTCGTTTGTTTGGAAAGATCTACAGGTGAACATAATCAAGGTATACTGGACGAGGGGTGAGACAGGGTTGCACCCCGACCAGCCAGACTTCCAAACCAAGTAAGCGGTCCGCGTCTTTGCATCTTGTGCCGTGATCATTCTATAAACGTTTTGAGCGGATCTGCTTGTCATCTTGAAAATTGTAGTGGTTGGGAAATGGCATCACGCCGCCGAGTTACTGGGGGCTGTGGGCGTAGCCCCATTGGTGCAGCGCTACTCATGCTACGATATGTGAACAATGCCACCATCGCTAGCTGAACGGCGGCCATAGTTAATCCATGGTTTTGCTGGGCCTAATGTTGGGGTATACGCCGAAGAAGATGGGAAGGTGGAGCAGGGGGCAGCACTGCATCTCTGGCGAATGGGGTCGAGACGGCGAACAGGTGAGCACTAGTTCCGATACGCATTAGTGGCATTGCAGCGTTCGGGCTGCGCCCCAGCCCCCGGTAATCTTGCAGCCCGCCGCCTAATCCGAACATTACTACTGGTCACAATTTATTAGGTAGTTCACAACGCAGCAAGGGCGGGGCATGGTTCGGCAGTTAGTGGCGCAAACGCTGACGTACTTCACTGCTGCCAACCTTTTCCTGAAACTTTGAAACTTAGATAATCTCTAACTTCACCACTTCCAAACAATTTAATCTCTCAAGTTGTTTGCTTTCATACTTGCAAACAAAGTGGC
>JANXYP010000209.1 GCA_025355955.1 Chloroflexota bacterium | reverse complement strand
TGCACGCCAGCACGAACGTTAGCAACGGCCATTCCAGCAACGGCCATTCCAGTAACGGTCACAGCAACGGTCACAGCGAGCCACTACCCGACCGCGCCTCGCGCCGTGCTGCCGCCCGCGCCAGGTGGGGTTTCGATACGCTGCAGCTGCACGCCGGGCAGGAACCTGACCCCGCTACCAACGCCCGTGCCGTGCCGATCTACCAGACTAGCTCCTACGTGTTTGACAACGCCGACCACGCCGCCCGCCTGTTCGCGCTGGAGGAGTTCGGCAACATCTACACCCGCATCGGCAACCCCACCCACGCGGTGCTGGAAGCGCGCCTGGCCGCGCTCGAAGGCGGCGTGGCTGGGCTGGTGACTGGCTCTGGCATGGGCGCAATCTCCACCGCCATCTTCAGCTTCATCGAGGCGGGCGATGAGATCGTCTCTGCCGCCAGCCTCTACGGCGGCACCTACAACCTGTTCGCCGTCACTCTGCCCAAGCATGGCATCAACGTCAAGTTCGTAGACCCCGCCAACCTGGACAACTTCAAGCCCGCGATTAACGACAAGACCAAAGCGATTTTCATCGAGACGGTTGGCAACCCCCGCCTGGACGTAATTGATGTAGCCGCCGTCGCCAAAATCGCCCACGATGCCAATATCCCCCTCATCATTGACAACACCTTCGCCACCCCCTACTTGTTCCGCCCCATCGAACACGGTGCGGATATCGTGGTACACTCCACCACCAAGTGGATTGGCGGCCACGGCAACTCCATCGGCGGGGTGATCGTGGATAGTGGCAAGTTCCCCTGGGACAATGGCAAGTTCCCCAAGACTGAGCCGTACGTGGAGAAGTTTGGCCCGCTGGCCTACCATGTGCGTACCCGCGTCGAACCTTACCGCGACCTCGGCCCTGCTGCCAGCCCGTTCAACTCGTTCCTGTTTCTGCAAGGGGTGGAGACGCTCTCCCTGCGGGTCGCTCGCCACAATGAGAACGCCCAGCAGGTGGCCGAGTGGCTGGCGCAGCATCCCGCCGTCGAGTGGGTCAGCTATCCCGGCCTGCCTAGCCATCCAAGCTACGAAGTTGCCGCCCGGCAGTTTGCGGGTAAGGGCTTCGGTTCAATCATCACCTTCGGCATCAAGGGCGGGCGCGAGGCAGGCCGAACGTTGATTGATAACGTCAACCTGTTCAGTTTGCTGGCGAACGTCGGCGATGCCAAGTCGCTGATCATCCACCCCGCCTCCACCACTCACCAGCAGCTAACCGATGAACAGCAGGTCGAAGCCGGAGTCACACCCGAACTAATCCGCCTCTCCATCGGCCTCGAAGACATCACCGACATCCTCGCCGACCTAGAGCAGGCCATCACAGCGGCCACCGCCGCTGTCACGACGAATGTTTAATGTTTAATGTTTAATGGTAAATGTGATGGTGTATGTGGACCTAGCACTAGCTTCCAACAGGCACAATCTGCCAACGTGTCTTCTCGCCGAAACACATCATCCTCATTCACCATTCACCATTTACCATTTACCATTCCAAGGATTGGGAGGGGGCTGAACGGTGCGGCGGTCGGAGGGTTAACTCCCCAGGGCAGGACTCGCCCGCCGTTCAGCCTTTCCCTCTCAGTCTGATTGTAGAAGGTAGAAGGTAGAGGGTAGATTAGGTTCAGTAGGGGCGGGTTGCACTCGCCCCGGTGGATGGTGATGTAGGGGCGGGTTGAACTCGCCCCCGTGTATTTGGTATATAATCTGGGTGGGCGTATGCGCTCTAATTCTTAACCTGTTAGGAGGGATACAGGGTTGGACATCCTCGACCGGCTGCTGGGCCATGATGCGTGGACGACGCGCCAACTGTTGCTGATCAGCCGCGACCTGAGCGACGCGCAACTCGACCGCGAGTTCGACATTGGACACCTTACCTTGCGCGAGACGCTGCGGCACATCGTCGGCAACGTGATCGTATGGACCGACCTGCTTTATCAACGCCCTGCCACGCCTTCAGATGAATCGCCGGAGCGCAAACGTTCGGTCGACTACCTGCTGGCCCGCTTCGAGGCCGCCTACGCTGACTTCGCCGTCCTCGCCCGCCGCATTGCCGATGAGGGTCGCGCCGATGAAACCTATACCGACTACCTCGACAATCCGCCCACGCAGAAGACTTATGGCGGCACGATTGCCCACCTGATCACCCACAGTATGCAGCATCGCAGCGAAGTGCTGCACATCCTGTCGCGGCTGGGCGTGCCGAACCTGCTGGAAGGTGATGTCCTTAGCTGGGAGTGGTTTGACAAGAGCAAGCTGAACTGG
>JANXYP010000137.1 GCA_025355955.1 Chloroflexota bacterium | reverse complement strand
TCCTTTGCAGTTGAACACTGACAGCAACGCGACCAAGGCGCAGTGGATGCCCAGTTTGTCGGTCTCGACCAACGGCGCAGTGTTCGCCACCTGGTTCGACGAGCGCAACAACGGACAGACTGCTTGTGCAGCGCCGGGCGTTAACACGCCCTGCTATCAGTTTTATGGCCGTCTGTCACTGGACAACGGCGCGACCTGGCAGACGGATATGCCGGTCAGCGATGTAATCAGCCCGCTGCCCGCGCAGCCGGATAGCGCAATCCAGCCCCTGTATGTAGGCGACTACAACTATGCCAGCGCCGATGGCAACACCGCCTATACCACCTGGGTAGATGGGCGCAACATCATCAGCGGCAACGCGCAGCAGGATGTGTACTTCGACAAGGTGAACGTGACCGTCGGCACCCCGACCCCGACCGTGACCGGCACCCCGCCAACCAACACGCCAACTAACACGCCGACGATTACCCCCAGCCCCACCGCTACACCCTGCCTGGGCAGCTACTCGGTGGTGACTTCCACCAATACCAGCATTATCAGCGGCACTGTGGACACCGGCAACCACGCCGATGACGGCGTGACCGCCATCAATCTGCCCTTCGCGGTTGGCTTCTATGGCGCGCAGTATAGCAGCGCCAACGTCAGCTCCAATGGCAACCTGCAGTTCGTCAGCGCCAACTCCACCTTCGCCAACACCGCGCTGCCAGCCGCCACCTTCGACACGGCCATCTTCAACTACTGGGATGACCTGCGCACCGACACAACGGGTAGTGGCTGGTTTACCTCGACCAGTGGAGTTGCGCCCAACCGCATCCTCAACCTGGAACAGCGGGCGACTACTTTCACGGGTTCCTTCGTTATAGACTCCGAGATCCGGCTCTACGAAGGCAACAGTAGCCGCGTCGACCTGGTCTACGGCAACATGAGTGGACAGAACGGCGGAAGCGCTACTGTCGGCATCCAGAACGGCACTGGCGTGCAGTTCAGCCAGTACTCGTTCAACACGCCGAGCCTCACCCCTGGGCTGACCATTACCTACAACTTCAGCAGCCCCTGCGTGGGTACCCCCACCTCGACTGTCACCCCCGGCGGCCCCACCAACACTCCACCGGCCACCACCAGCACGCCGACCGCCACGCCGACCTCGCAATGCGGCGCTGGGTACCACATCCTGATCGTCAACTCCGATATTGGCGGCCCGCCCGCTACTTTGAGAACCGCGATGCTTGCTGAATCCGGAGTGGCTGCGGTCGACCTCTTCGATGCGAGTGCTGCCACCCCCACCCTCGCCCAGTTGATGGCTTACGATGAGATATTCGTATTCAGCAACAACTCATACTCGGATGCCACCGCGATGGGCAACGTGGTCGCTGACTACCAGGATGCCGGTGGCGTAGTAGTCGCTGGCAACTTCAACTGGTTTGGCCCGCCTTTCAGCATGGCTGGTCGCTGGATGACGGGTGGCTACACTCCGTTCAACGACAGCGCCCCAACTGCCTTCAGCGACTCCACCCTGGGTGTCTTCAACGCGGGGCATCCGCTGATGCAGGGTATCACCACCCTCAACGCGCACTTCCGCCACACTGTCACGCTGACGGCGGGGGCAACTACGGTGGCAACCTACACCGATGGTCTAATCCTCGCGGCCTACAAAACGAACGCTGGTCACACTGCGGTCGCGCTCAACGCATACCTGGGCGACAATCCCAGCAACTTCAGCGGGCAGTGGGCTCACCTGATCGTCAACGCGGCGCGCTGGCTCAAGCCGGTCGTCTGCGGCACCCCAACCTCGACTGTCACCCCTGGCGGCCCCACCAACACTCCGCTGCCAACCGCAACCATCACCCCCACCCCTAGCCCCACCCAGTGCGGTGGCTCCGGGATGTGGATGAATGCGGCCAACGGTCCGCTCGACCAATACGGCGCAGCTGGTGCTAGCGATGGTGCCAACGCCTACTTCGCCAGCGGTTACTCCTTCTCGCTGCCGGGTAATACCAACCAGTTCGTCAAGTACAACCTTGGCTCCAACACCTGGACCACCCTCGCCCCGGTTTCTCAGAACGGTGGGGTTGATATGTCCAACGCCAACTATGATCCGACCAGCAACAAGATCTTCGACATGGGTGGTGGCCCCGCCACTGCCAACCCCGGTGCCGACAACCGTATCTACGATGTCGCGGCTGGCACCTGGTCTAGCGGTGCACCGATGCCAGATGTGCGTGGCTTCGCTGCCTCCGGCTACTTCAACGGCAAGATCTACATCGTCGGTGGTTACAACACCTCCAACGTCACCCCGGCCTTCACCCAGGTCTGGGAGTACAACATCGCCGCCGATACCTGGCTGACCAAGACTAGCGTTCCCGCTCCGCTCGGCTTTGGCGGCGCAGGTTACACCACCCTCAATGGTAAGCTCTATGTGGCCGGTGGCCGCAGCAGCGCCAATGCCGTCATCAACACCCTGTATATCTACGACATGGCTGCTGACACCTGGACGGTAGGCGCGAACCTGCCCACCGGCGTGAACGTGCCAGGCGCTTCCGGCCTCAACGGCAAGGTCTATGTCTACGGTGGCGGCACGCCATTCAACGGCTCCGACACCCGTGCCTTCAACCCCAACCGCGTTGATGCCCTCAACATTACTCAGGTCTACGACCCCGGCACCGACACCTGGACCACTGGCCCAACGATGAACTCGGCCCGTGCCTTCCCCGGCTTCACCACGGTAGGCAGCACTGCAGTCGCCTACGGCGGCTACACTGGCACCAGCACCACTGCTACGGCGGAGACACTTAGCATCGGCTCCTGCGGCACGCCGACTACGACCAGCACGCCTGGCGTACCAACCATGACTGCTACCGCAGTGCCACCAACCGACACCGCAGTGCCGCCAACCGACACCGCTGTGGCACCAACCGACACCGCTGTGGCACCAACCCAGACCCCAGGCGGCGCAACGGCCACAATGGTACCGCCAACCGCCACGACCGTACCGCCGACGATAACTCCAGGCGGCCCGACGGCCACACCAGTGCAGCCCACGGTCACACCCACTGATTGCCCCAACCCGTTCGTGGACATCACTGGCAACATCTTCTACACCGCCATCCATTACCTCAACTGCCGTGGCGTAGTCAACGGCATCGACTCCTCCCATTACGGCCCGGCTGGCACCTCCACTCGTGGACAGTTCGCCAAGGTGGTCGTGCTGGGCTTCGGCACCCCGCTGTTTACGCCCACCACTCAGGACTTCCTAGACGTGCCACCCAGCTACTTCGCTTACGTCTTCATCGAGAGTGGCTTCCACGCAGGCATCCTTAGCGGCTTTGACCCCGCCACCTGCGCGGCACACGGGCTGGGTACTCCCTGCTACCTACCCAACCTGCCCATCACTCGCGCCCAGCTAACCAAGCTGGTGGTCAATGCAGGCGGCTACACCCTGATTACCCCTCAAGGCGGCGTTCCCGACTTCGTTGACGTACTACCCAGCAACGTTTTCTACGTCAGCATCGAGACCGCCTTCCACGCAGGCATCGTCAGCGGTTACACTGGTCATCTCTACCTGCCCAACCAGAACATCCGCCGCGACCAGATGGCCCAGATCGTCTACGAGGGCATCATCCACCGGCCCTAGTTCGAGGATTGAGGACTGAGGTCCGAGGACTGAGTTAAAGTACAGCAATCCCGCAGCCTAATCGCTGTGGGATTGCTGTTTTTGCGCCGTTGGCTAGCTTGACAATTCAACCGTCTTCTGCTAACATGGACACAACTTCGTGCCGAAACAGTAGATACGATCGGCAGAAGGACAGATGAAGTAGAGATAAACAAAAGAAAGGTGAATGGTTACATGAAGAAGTTTAAGTTGTTGCTCCCGGTGTTGATGCTGGCGCTCGTTGCCAGTATGATCGCCGGGGTGTTTGGCACCGTCGCGGCTAGCCCGGTCAGTTCCCCTCCTGCTGCTGCGGCCAATGTTCCCAGTTCCAGCAACGCCAGCGCTGCCAAATCTGCGGTGGCAAAGCCCGCATCGAAGACCCCTGACAAGGTTGTGGATGGCATCGCCTGCCGCGATGTCTACAATTATGGCCTCGACCAGCAGATGAACATCCATGCTGGCCTGATCATGGCTGCTTGCGGCCTGGGTAGCACTGCCAGCCAATCCAGCCTGCCAACCTATAGCGGCAACACCAGCCTGCGCCCCAACCTCGGCGCTGCCGATGTCAACACCATCCTCCCCGACGGCACCTACCCCCACGTTACCCAGTCCGAGAGCTTCGTCTGGGCGCATGGCACCACCGTCGTTGACAACTACAATGATTCTCGCACTGCTCCCAGCTGCTACAGCGGCATCTCCTACTCCACCGATAGTGGAGCCACCTTCCAGCACAGCGGTCAGCAACTCTGCAACGGCCATGGCACCAACTATGGCGACCCCATCGTTGTCTTCGATATGATGCACAATCACTGGGTCGCGGGAGACCTGGCTACTGGTTGCGGCGGCCAGGGCATCGGATTGTGGACCTCCCCCGACGGCATCACCTGGACCGCCGGTGTCTGCGCCGCCAACACTGGTTCCGGCGACCGTGAGTCGATGTACGTTGACAACAACGCGGCCAGCCCCCACTTCGGCACTATGTTCATCTCCTACGCTGACTACGGGAACGCTGGTCCGCCCATCTCGGTGGTGCGCTCGACCGACGGTGGCGCAACCTGGTCTACCCCCATCAACCTGCCTCTGCCCAGCGGCATCTCCTTCCTGCGCGATGTGCAGGATACCGGCGGCCCCGATGGCACGTTCTTCATCGCGGCGATGGACGAGAATAACGGCGCGCTCAACCCACGCACCAATTATATGTATCACTCCACCGATGGTGGCGCAACCTGGGGTGCGGCCATTCAGATGGGTGCCGCCTTCCCCGCACCCGGTGTCTCCACCAGCGGCTACTTTGCGCTCTTCTTCCCCACCATCTGGCGCTATGAAGGCTGGGGTCAACCTGGTGCAGGGCCTGGTGGGGTCATCCACTATGCCTTTACCGAGCATGGTGCTGGCTCGGACCCAGGCGATGTATATTACACCCGCTCGACTGACAACGGCTTGACCTGGTCCACGCCAATCAAGATGAACACCGACACCACCAATCACGGCAACTGGGAGCCATCACTAGCGGTGACCACCCAGGGCGCGGTGCTGGTAAGTTGGTACGACGGTCGCAACGGCGCCAGCGCCAGTTGTGGCTCACCCGGCTCGACCACGCCCTGCTACGAGCGCTGGGGTCGGGTCTCGCTGGACAACGGCGCGACCTGGCAGGCTGATGCGGACATGAGCAGCGCGATCAGCGGCTTGCCAGCGCAGCCGGACTCCGGAGTGCAGACGGTTTATGAGGGCGATTATGATTACGGCAGCACCGACGGCACCAACGGCTACACTTGCTGGAACGACGGGCGCAACGTGATCAGCGGGAACTCGCAGCAGGATGTCTACTGCGACCGCGTGCCACTGGTAGTCGGCACCCCGACCCCAACCGTGACCGGCACCCCGCCCACCAACACCCCCACCAATACGCCCACGATTACACCCAGCCCCACATCTACACCCTGCATTGGCAGCTACTCGGTGGTCACTTCCACTAACACATCTATCATAAGCGGCACGGTGGACACCGGCAACCACGCTGATGATGGCACCACCCCCATCGCTCTGCCCTTCCCCATCAGCTTCTATGGCGCACAGTACAGCGCCGCCAGCGTTAGCTCTAACGGCAACCTGCAGTTTGTTAGCACCAATACTGCCTTCACGAACAATCCGCTGCCCGATCCGACCTTCGATACCACCATCTTCCCATATTGGGATGACCAACGCACCGACAACTCCACCCATAGCGGTGAAGGGGTGTTCACCTCGACATCTGGCACCGCCCCCAACCGCATCCTCAACATCGAGTGGCGCACTGAACATTACTCTACTGGTGGCAACTTCAACTACGAAATCCGCCTGTACGAAGATAACAGCAGTAGGGTTGACCTCGTCTACGGAGTGATGAGCGACGGCACCAACAACAATGGCCTCAGCGCCACCGTGGGTGTCCAGAACGGCACTGGCGTGCAGTTCAGCCAGTATTCCTACAACCAGGCGGTACTCAGCCCAGGGCTGACCATCACCTACAACTTCACCAGCCCCTGTCAGCCTAGCCCAACGGTGACTGGCACACCGCCCACGCCCAGCATAACCCCAACTCTCACGCCTACTCCGTGTCCGCTCTTCGGCGCTGGCCTGCTGATTGCCACCAGTCAGGAAGATGCCAATCCGGCTCAGACCCAGTTTGCCCGCATCGTGCCGAACACGGTACGCTATTCCACTGCTAGCGGCCTCTACAAGGCCCATGACTTCGCCATCTTCCAGGACCATAACCCCTTTGGGGCCACTGTGCTGCGAGATGCGATTACCGCTGCAGGCCTCAACTACACCATCTTCACGCCGAACGACCTTGCCACTGTCAACCTCAGCGACTATCGCGTGGTCGTTCTCAACTTCGACGACACTGCGCCCGCCCAATTCCTCACCCAGTACAATACTGCGCTGCCCAATCTGCAAACCTACGTCAGCAGCGGTGGCGTACTCTGGATCAAGGCGGCTATCAATGCGGTCAGTGGCACCACCTTCAATATGCCCTTCGGTGGGGTCTTTACCTTCAATCTGTCCAATACCAACTTTATCCTCAGCCCGCACAACCCGATCATGGGTGGGTTTAACGTTGGCACGATTGAAGGTGCCAATCTCAGCCATGGCAACTTCACCAACCTGCCTGCTGCTAGGGAAGATATCGCCACCGAGGGCGATGATGAAGCGCCGGACAGCGTCTACGTCTACTCGCCCAACCCCAGCGCCTGCGCCACCAACACGCCGACAGTGACAGACACGCCGGCTGCTACCAGCACCATGACTGCCACCAATACGCCAATGGCTACCAGTACCATGACCGCCACCAACACGCCAGCCGTCACCGTTACGCCAACCGACTGCGCGAATCTGTTTGTGGACATCACTGGCAATATCTTCTACACTGCCATCCACTACCTCAACTGTCGTGGCGTAGTCAACGGCCTCGACCCCTCCCATTACGGCCCGGCTGGCACCTCCACTCGTGGACAGTTCGCCAAGGTGGTGGTGCTAGGCTTTGCCATACCACTATACACGCCCACAACGCAGGACTTTGTGGACGTACCGTCCAGCTACTTCGCCTACATCTACATCGAAACCGGCTTCCATGCAGGCATCCTCAGCGGCTTCGACCCTGCCACCTGCACCGCGCACGGGCTGGGTACCCCGTGCTACTTGCCCAACCTGCCCATCACTCGCGGGCAGCTTACCAAGCTCGTCGTCAACGCCGCCAATTGCCCGCGCTACACGCCAAGCACGCCCGACTTCGTTGATGTGCCGCCCAGCAACGTCTTCTACGGTAGCATCGAAACCGCGTATCATGCGGGGATTATCAACGGCTATCCCGGTCACCTGTTCCTGCCCAACGCCAA
>JANXYP010000085.1 GCA_025355955.1 Chloroflexota bacterium | reverse complement strand
TGCGGTCGGCAATGCTGGCTCCGCCCTCAGCATCACGGTGACGCTCAATCCCGGCACTACCTATTATTGGAGCGTGCAGGCAATTGATACCGCCTATGCTGGTGGCCCATTTGCCAGCGAGGGCAGCTTTACTACCGCGCCTCCGCTGCCCACGGCCACTGGCACGCCGCCCACTACAACTCCCACCCATACTGCTACTCCAACTCCTACCGTCACTCCGACTGCGGCTCCGAACCCGTGTCCTGACCCGACCAATCCCTGCCTCAGCCTCGTTGGTTTTACCGACAGCACTGCGAGCCTCTCGTGGAGCTTCGATCCCAGCTATTACCCATTCTGGTACCTGATGGATTACATCTTTTATCGAGGAACTACGGGTATCATCTTGCAGAACAATTCGTTCGTTGATACTGGCCTAAGTTGTAACACTACGTATGCTTATACCGTTGTCGCCGATATGGGCGATCAATACGAAGGGACACACCTTATCTATTCCAACAATACTATCACCATCACCACCCTGCCGTGCGTTAACCAAACCGTCACCCCTACCTTCTGTTCCAACCCGTTCGACGACCTCGGCGGCAATGTCTTCTATGGGGCAATCGCACAGTTGTACTGTCGTGGGGTGGTGAACGGCAGTGGAGCGCACACCTACAGTCCGGCGGATACAGCCACCCGCGCTCAATTCGCTAAAGTGGTGGTACTCGGCTTCGGGGTGCCACCTTATACGCCGACTGCTGCCGATTTCAGCGATGTGCCGACCAGCCACTTTGCTTATCCCTACGTAGAAGCGGGCTACCATGCCGGTATCCTGAGCGGCTTCGATGCAGCCACCTGCACCGCGCACGGCGCGACCTTCCCCTGCTACTTGCCCGCCAACCCAATTACGCGGGGCGAACTGACCAAGCTGGTTGTCGGTGCGGCCCACTACCCAGTCTATACCCCCATCGGCGGCCAGGACTTCGCCGATGTGCCACCATCTGACACCTTCTTCGTTTCAATTGAGACTGCGACGTATAAAGGTGTGATCAAGGGCTATTCCGATCACACCTTCCGCCCCGACAACAACGTTCGCCGCGACGAAATGGCCCAAATTGTGTTCAAAGCAGTGAATACACCATGATGATGCAGCGACGAGGAAATCAAGCTAAACGCAGGTTAGGCAATCAAGCCGCCACAATGCGTACCGCGTAGCCGAACGCGGGCGCAACCAGCCCCGACTTGACGCGGGCGCGAGTAATCTCGCTCTCAGCCGCGCCGCTGACTGTGACGCTGATGCTGCCCTCGTCGCAGCTAGCGACCAGGGCGCGAGCGGCACCATCGTGTTCGTAGTCGAGGCCGTCAGCAATGCGTAGCAGCGCGGCCAGGCGGCTGACCTGCGCCTGCTGCTCCGCTGGCAGCGCGGCATAGGCGGGGTGTTCAGCAGCGGGCAGGTCGCGGCGGTGGTAGCGGGCCACCTGCGCGGCAATCTCCCGCTCGCGCTTATCGAGGCCGGGGAGTTTGGCCTTGTGGATTAGCTTATAGGATAGCAGATGGTGATGGCGGGGGCCATCCACCATGCCCGCATCGTGGAGCAGGGCGGCGTGGGCCAGGATGGCGCGGTCGCGGGCATCGAGGCGGAAAGTGGCGGCCAGTTGGTCGAACAGGCTGAGGGCCAGGCGCTGCACCTGACGGGCGTGCGGCCAGTCCTCGATGGGAAGGTCAGTGGCCTGCTCAAGCTCGGCTGCGGTAGGCGACAACTGGCGGTCGAGCAGGGCTTGCCAGGCATTGGTGAGTGCGCTCCAGGCAGCCTTGTCAATCTTGCGACGGTAGGCAACGTGCTGCTTGAGCAGTGCCGCACGACGCTGCTCCAGGCGGGCGTGGGCTTCGCCCAATGCGGGCTGCTCCGCCTGCGCCGCAGCCACCATGGAGATCAGCACGTCGCAGTCGTGCAGGTCGCCCAACTGGGTTTGCAGGTTCTTGAGCAGGGCAATGGTCGGTGCGGTAGGGGCAAAGTAAGCGGCAAACAATTCGAGGCTGTAGCGCAGCCGCTTGACCGCCAGCCGCTCATTGTGCAGGCTGACCGCATCCAGGGTCTCCAGCGCAGCGGTGCGGGCGGCCTGCTCTTCAGCAAAGCGAGTGCGAAGCAGGGGCAATGCCGCCAGTGTTACTGGCACGTCGCCAGATGCGGTGTCCCATTCGGCACTACCTGCAACTAGCGGCAGGGTATCGAGTAGCTTCTTGCGGGCATCGCTAACCAGGGTAGCGCGGTCGAGCCGGTCGAGCGCGGCAATGAGCGCGGCCTGAGCCGCGGTCTCCTGCTGGGCAAGCTGTTCGCGCAGCGGAGCCAGTGCGGGGCGGGTGCGCTTGGCCGCTGCCCAATCATCCAACCGTTGGCGCAACACCGCCGCGTCGCGGGTCGCGCCGAGGATGGTGGTAAGTTCGCGTAGCTGATGATGCAGGCGCTTGACCGACTTGCGCCGGGGGTAGAGCGGCTTAAAGGCAGCCCACGCCGCCCGCAGCCGCCGCGTAGCGACCCGCAGCTTCTTGACCGTCTCGCTATTGCTAGGGTCGAGGTTGGCCCAACGGTCGGCAAAATCGTCAATGCGAGCAGCGGTGATAGCGCGGGCGGCGGTTGCCAGGGTGGGAGTATAAGCAGATTCTGGTTGGTCCATGATTAGCTCTTTCTTGGGGAACCCGAATTACGGCGTTCCAAAATATGGAGCTATTATTATAAAACATAATCTGGCGGTTGGCAAATAATTCGGGCAAACCAAACCCTATCCCCGACCCAACAGGTAAGCCTGCTCCAGGTACTCACCCACACGACCCAGATCACCACGCTTACGTAGCAGTTGGGCGTACTCAAAGTAAGTTTCGCTCAAAGCAGCGTCGGCCTGCGCCTGTTTCAGCCGTGCAATCGCCTGCTGATACGACTTGTCGCTAGCGGCAGTGTCGCCTTCCTCTGCCTGTACCAGCCCAACCACCGCCAGCGCCTTGCCCAGTAGCGCATTGTCCGCCGTCTTGTGGGCATACTCCAAGCAGCGGTTGGCGTAATCCACGGCCTGCTTGAGCAAATCGTCACTCATCTTATCGCGCTTGAACACCAGGCGGGCAAGCCCGTGCAGCGCCTCGGAGCAGTGCTGGGCATCGCCCAACTGCTCGGCCACTGCCAGCGCCGCTTCAAGATGAGCTTGCGCCTCATCCCAGCGGCCCTGTATCTGGGCAACCTCCGCCAGCGTGGCATGGATAGTAATTATCTGGCAGATGTCGTAGGCCGCCCCACTTAGCGCCAGACTTCGGCTGGCATACTCCCTTGCCTGCTCCAGATCGCCCGATTGATGCCAGGCAACGCTCAACTTCCAGAAGGTAGCGGCCAGGTGGGCAACGTTGTCGGCTTCGGTGGTGAGGGCGAGGGCGGCATTATAAGCGGTCGCGGCCTCGTCATTATGGCCCAGTTTGCGGCGGGCGTTGCCCAGCCCCATATAGATAGAAAGACGCAGCCCTGGCTCCTTGATTTCACCACTACGTGCCGCGGGGATAAGCGCTTCGTAGCGGGCGGCTGCAACCTGGTTGCGACCCGACAGCAATTCGACCTCGGCTTCAAGCTGGCGCAGTTTGTAGCCAGCCTGGCGGTCATCCAGACGGCGCACCAGTTCCGCCGCCTCCTGGTTAGCTGCCTGGGCCGCAAGGCCATCCTTCAGTGTGATGTTTATGCTCGCCAGCAATAGATTGAGGCGCAGTTGTTGTTCGTGGGATAGCTGGGCCGCAGCCAGCTCTTGCAGCACGGTGCGGGCGGTATATGGATGGGAGGTGGCCTGATGCTCGGCCTCATCCAGTTTGAGGTCGGCGGACAAGGCGGCGTTGGCCGCAGCAGTTGCGCTACCTTCACGGGTTGCGCTATCGAGGAAGTAGGCAATTGGCAGTTCCAGCCGCTCCGCCAGATAGACTAGCGCCCGCAGGCTCGGCTTGATTTTGCCGTGTTCGATGGCGCTAATGTAGCTCTTGGAGAAGGTATCCTGCGCCAAATCCTGCTGGGTCAGCCCCCGCGTGATGCGAGCCTCGTGCAGTTTAGCGCCAATTTGGGTGCCTAGCTTGCCGCTGATGCTATGGATGTCTACATTCTTATTCCCCACCTGACGATTCCCTGCCGCTGCCAGGTCAGTGCGGCGGGGTCGTCCCCTTTTGCGTGGTGTCGTCGTCCCCTCTGCCATATAAACTGCGCTCCTGTTCATTCCCGGTAAGGTTCATAAATAGTTGTTATCACCTATCTATTTGGGCAGATGGCATAATAACACAAATTGCTTGAAGATTCAACCACGGTGTCAAGCCGCACAAATGAAGCAGCCAGCGCAGAAAGTGAACCGCCACGGCGCGACGGCTGTAGAAGGGGTAGGAGAGGCGAGGGCAGCGAATATGACGCGAGTCATGCTATAATTAGGGCCACAACCGCAAACAAGGAGGCAGCACCTGGATAACCATCAACCTGAAGTAGACGCAATGAGCGCGAACGTTAGCCGCCTGGCCGCGCAGGTGCGCGAGAGCATCGCCAGAGTCATGGTTGGCAAGGGCGAAGCCATCGAGCTGCTGCTTGTCGCGCTGCTGGCCGACGGCCACGTGCTGATCGAAGACGTGCCGGGCGTAGGCAAGACCACCCTGGCGAAGGCGCTAGCGAAGTCGCTGGCCTGCACCTTCCAACGCATCCAGTTCACCCCCGACCTGCTGCCCTCGGACATCACCGGCGTGACCATCTACAACCAGAAAACCGAGCAGTTCGAGCGCCACCCCGGCCCGGTGTTCACCCAGATCTTGCTGGCCGACGAGATCAACCGCGCCGGGCCGCGCACCCAGTCGGCCTTGCTGGAAGCGATGGAGGAGCGTCAGGTTAGCATCGAAGGCACGACCCTGCCGCTGCCCCGCCCCTTCCTGGTGTTGGCAACCGAGAACCCGATTGAACTGGAAGGCACCTTCCCGCTGCCGGAGGCACAACTCGACCGCTTCCTCATCCGCCTCAACCTGGGCTACCCCAGCGAGGAGGAGGAGCGCGGCATCATGGAGCGGTTCAAGCTGGGCAACCCCCTCACCACGCTAGAGGCGGTGACCAGCGCGGAACAACTGCTGGCGATGCAGCAGTCGGTGCGCCGCATCCACGTCAGTGCCGCGATCGAGGGATATATCCTGCAATTGGTGCGCGCCACTCGTGACCACCCCGCGCTGGAACTGGGGGCCAGCCCACGGGCATCGCTAGCGCTGTTCCGCACCGGCCAGGCACGCGCCGCAATCCAGGGGCGCAGTTTCGTGCTGCCCGACGACATCAAGGCGCTGGCTCCGGCGGTGCTGGTGCATCGCATCATCCGCAGCGGACGCAGCCGCCTGCGCGGGCGCGATAATGCCGCGATCATCACCGAATTGCTGGAGAGCATCCCTGCGCCGGTGGAGGTCGCTGCGTAGCAATGGTAAATAGTGAATGGTGAATGGTGAATGGTAAATGGTAAATGATGAGTTACAGACTGAAGCTGATCACGCAAAAAGCCCCCAGCGGGGGTTGGGGGAGAAATGCTGACCGCCAACCACGTTCATCCTCAGCACAGGTGCGGAACAGTGCTGGGATTGGTGGTATAGCCCATTCGTATAAGTATATGGAAAGCTAAGACTAGCAACCGGGGGTCTGGGGGTAGGCCCCCAGCTGATGCAACACGTCAATGTTGCTCGAAAGCGTGGCACCGCTCGCTTCAACAGCCCTTGCGGCGATGATGCTTAACCCTCAACACGGCTGCTGGTCAGCAGCTGGGGGGCAGACCCCCAGACCCCCTCATAACATAGGCGGCTGATAATAGCGCCAGAGTGAAGAGCAAATAAACGCTATGGAAGTAAGAGCTACAGAGCAACAGGCACGACAACGCGGTGGCGGGGCGGGGCAGCAAACCAGCCAGCATAGCCCGCTGGGGGGGCGCTTGCGCTGGAGCTACATCGTGGTCGGCGTGCTGCTGGTGGGCGGGCTACTACGCAACACCCCGCTGCTGCTGCTCGGCCTGCTACTGGGGCTGGTGGTGGCAGCGGCCTGGCTGTGGGCAAAGTACGCGCTTTCCGAAATCACCTACAGCCGCGAACTGAGTGAACATCGTATATTCTATAAGGAGCCGTTGACCATTACCTGTGCAGTGACCAACAACAAGCCGCTGCCAGTGCCGAAACTGCAGATAGAGGATAACGTACCCAACGAGTTGCGGCTGGACAATGTGGAGATCGAGGTGATTCGCGGCTTCGATGCCACCCTACCGTTGCTCTACTCGCTGGGCTGGTACGAGCGGGTCAGTCGCAAGTTCGAGGCGAGGGGGTTGCCACGAGGGGTGTACAACTTCGGGCCAACCCTGCTCACCAGCGGCGACATCTTCAGCTTTTTCGTGCGAAGCGTATTGCGCCAGCAGGCCGATGAGCTAATTGTTTACCCCCGCATCGTGCCAATCGAGGCGCTGAACCTGCCTGCCGATATGCTGCTGGGCGACTTCAAGGCGGCGGTGCGCCCACTGCTCACCGACCCGCTGCGCCCGCTTGGCACCCGCGCCTACCAGTACGGCGACAGCGCCCGCTTCATCAACTGGAAGGCGACGGCGCGGCGGCGCGAACTGCAGACCCGCCTTTTCGAGCCGGTCGCCAACCTGCAACTCTATATCGTGTTGAACCAGGAGACCTACGGCCACGTGTGGGAAGGGATTGACACCTCGGCGCTAGAGCTGGCGATTACCGTGGCCGCCAGCATTGCGGAGCACACCATCGAGATGGGCTATCAGACTGGCCTGGAGGTCAACGCTGCCACCCGCGATATGCGCGATGCGGTGCGCGAGGGTGGCGGCTACCTGTTCGAGCATATTCGCCTGCCCGCCAGCCGCAACCCTGAGCAGCTTACCCACATCCTCGAAGCGCTGGCCCGCATCGACGGCTGGGGGGGAATGCACCAGCGCGACCTCTTGCAGCGAGTGCGCTACAACCTGCCGATGGGTGCAACCATGCTGCTGATCACCGCAGTGATTGACGACGATGTGCTGGACGAAGTGGCAGCGATTATGCGGCGCGGCCATCCGGTCAGCATCGTGCGGGTCGGCAACGTGGGTGTGCCGGTCAGCGAGATCGGCGGGATGCGGGTACACGACATTACTGGGGAGGATTACCGTGAACTGGAATCCCTCGCTTTCGATTAAAACTGCGCTGCAACTGCTGTTCCTTGCCCTGATGGAGAGCGCGTGGATTGTGGGGCTGGGCGCACTACTCAGCTCGCTGAATATGCCAGAGAGCCAGACTTTTCCGCTCAGTTCGCAGGCAGTGGTGGGGCTATGGGTAGCCGGGGCCGTGCCACTCGCGCTGCTGGGGCGCAGCAGGCCGCTACTGGCACGGTTGTTGGCGGTGGCAGCGGGGCTGGCGGTGGTCTACACCGAACTGGCAACTCGCTTTAGTGAGGCAAATCCCCTGACCTTCCTCGCTAAGATGCCCCCCAACCTGCTGGTAATGATTGCGGTGGTGGGGGCGTTCGGCTGGGGGCGCGGGCTGTTGGCGGGGATACAATCGGCGACCGGCCTCAGCGAGTTGATGGGCGTGCCGCTATTCGCCCGCTTCCGTCTGGGCTTGCTGCTGCTGGGCATGATTGTGATCAGCACGCTGGCGCTGGATATTGCCCAGTCCGATACCTTGATTGGCAGGCAGATTGGCGGCCTGATCCTCAGCTTTCTGGTCTTCGCCCTGATCAACCTGGCCTGGGGCAATCTGGAGGAGACCACCCTTGAAACCGCTAACCGCGCCCAGCAGTCGAGCCGCCCCCGCCCGCTAACCTGGCTGCTGGGGCTGGGGACAATTCTGGTCGCAGTGCTGATTATGGGTGGGGTGCTGGGGGGAGCGGGCAACTCGCCGCTGGGTACCCTGCTGGGCATCATCTCCATCATCGCGCTAGTGGTGCTGGGCGGCATCACCTTCGTGCTGGGCATCCTCGGCGGCATCTTCGTGCCAGTGGTGCAGTTCGTTCTCGGCGGAGTGCGAAACTTCGGCAATCCGTTCAGCCCGCATAATGCGCCGCAGCACAAGGGCATTGGTGCGCTGGCCGATTTGTTCAAGTCGGTACAGGATGCAGCCAACGAGGGGGAGATGGCACGGCTGGTCAGCTTCTGGATCGCGGTGATTATCCTGATTATCCTGGCGGTCTGGCTGTTCGCCTTCCTGGGGGTCAGGCGGCTGCTGGCCGAACCGAAATCACCACGCGCCGCCGATACCATGCGGGTCAGCTTCGGTTCGTGGGGCTTGTTCTGGCGGCAGTTGCGAACCTGGCTGGCGGCGTTGTGGCTGGCGCTGCTCAGGCGGCTGGGGCTGATCGCCGCGCCGCTACTGGTGGGGGTGGGTGAGGTGTCGCAATGGAGCGGCGCAGATGGACAGCGGCTAGTCAGCATCCGCCAGATCTATCGCCGCTTCCAGAAGGTGGCCGCCCGCGCCGGGCAACCCCGCCGCGCTCCTGCCACCCCGCGTGAGTATCTAGCTCAGTTGCAGGAGGCCTACACCGACCTACCCGCTGGCGCAGCCGCCCTAACCCTAACCTACACTGCGGCCCGCTACGGCAACGTTGCGCCGACCGAGCAGCAGGTTAGCGCGGCCAACGCGGCGCTGGTCGAGGTGGAGCAGTTCTTTGCGGCACGGCGGGCAGGGGTTCAGCCAACTAATTCGTGAAAGCGGATGGTCTAGCCAGCGGATTGTGACAGCGGATAAACGGATACAGGGTGGTGGACACATGGTATAACCCCTTAGGAGTTACGCACGATCCGTTATAGTAGGCAGACAATGAGCGTGGTTTTCCGCACCCAAGGCGGAGAAGTTGAGCGCATCTGCCTATGCGTCTAGCCTCAACAACCCGCCTACTACAAAGCCGTGTGCGTAACTCCTACCCCTGTTAACTGGCGATAATACGTGCGCCACTGCTTTTGCCAGATTGTGATATAATAAAGCTGGTAACAAACATTGTTTATGAACAGAGCTTTACTTAACGTAAAGGATTGGTAGTAGCGATGGACAAGCAAGCGAAGGGTGGGTCGCTCACCGGCCCGCTAGTTCTTATCCTGATCGGGGGGCTGGAGAAAGCCCTCGGTCCGTCATACTGGAAGGTTATTGCCACCACTCCCTGGGTGCGCTTCCTTAACAAGCCGCCATCGAGTGACCCTACGGTAATGGAGGCGACCGATGAGGAGTGGGCGCAGGTTTGCGCCGAGATATACCGACAGGTGGGCAAGGATCTGTTCATCAGCTTCGGACGCTACGCCGGTATTGAGAGTTCCAAGCTGTTCACCACCGCCTTGGCAAAGCAGATAAAGCCTGCGCTAGATGGACTAAGCGGCGTGGAGCGCATACAGCGGGCGGCGGCAATGCACACTGCGGCGCTGAATACCCAGACTGATACCATCAGCATAAAAAATACAACTGATGGCGTGCTGGTAAAGGTTAGACCTTGCGCCATGTGTATCCTGCTGAAGAGCAACGAGCCAGTTTGCGCCTTTATTACCGAAGGGCTACACAATGCTTATAGCGCTCTAACCGGGCTGCGGGTTGGGGTGCAGGAGATTGAATGTCAAGCAATGGGCGCAATAGACCATTGTACCTTCAAAGCGACATTGAGCTAGAACCATGTAGCCGAATAGAACTCCAGACATAATGCCCTCACCTTGTGTTCAGGATGGGGGCATTTGCCTGATCCAGGGGGCGCATGGCATACGCCCAGATGCCGGACGATAATGCCCATCGACAGCCGCAACCTTGCCCACCAATTCCGCGTTTTCCGCGCCCTTCCGCATTTTCCGCGTTTCAAACATTCCCCTCCCCGATAATGTCTCCGATTAGCATTAGTGCATTGTACCGAGGGCGCGATAAATCCGCGCCCCTACACCAGCGATGTGTAAACACCAACCATGTAGGGGCGCAAATTCATTGCGCCCTGATGATGCGCTGGACACTCTAACCGTAGGATTATTGCGCTTCGCCATTCTCCCCAACCCCCGCTGGGGGATTAGTTGATCAAGCTCTGGGGTAAACAAAGCGCCTGAGCCGATCGGCCCAGGCGCTGCTTGATGTTGGGTTGTTTGTGGTCTATTTGGCGTAGCGATTGTTGCGGATGGCGATACCGCGCGCAAATATGCCGGAGATGAGCGGCACGGCGAGGAAGAGCGGCACAATCAGGCAGAGGCCGAGGCCCAGGGTGAAGATGCTGAGGAGCGCACCGATCTTGAACAGGAAGGCTGCGATGCTCCAGCCGAACAGCAGCAGGATCCCGCCGCCGATAATGTTACCGGCGTAGAGGTGGCCGATGCCCAGGAAGCCGACGTAGCCGAGCAGTTCGAGCAGGAAGGCCAGGTTAGGGTTACGGAGGGGGCGGGCGGAGACTTGCTGGCCGTATTGCGGCTGCTGGTACGCCTGCTGGATGGGGTTTGACTGCGGATTGGCGGCTTGCTTCTGGTAGTCAGGCTGCTGGAAGCCGGGCTGCGGCGGCTGCCCCTGGTAGGGCGTTACCGGCGTGCCGTAGTTGTAGTCGCTCTTGGCGAGGTCGCCGTTGGGCGGCTGGGGTTGCTGGTTTTGGGGATTATTGTCCATGTTAGTTGTTTAGCTCCTTTCGATGCTTTCACCCTGTTTGACCGCGCTGCGATGAAGATTGTTTCAGCGCAACTCCACAGCGCCGCGTAAACTAACTTATGATGGCAGTGCATCATTTCCCTGCCACCGGGAGGGGTAGGGGAGGGTACGAGTCGCGCTGTCACGCCCCACCCCAGCCCCTCCCGGCGGGAGGGGAGTCGTGATAACGTACTTTACGCGGTACCCAGCACTCAGCACTCAGCACTCAGCACTATCTCCGCGAGGGGTTGGCGCGGTAGACGTGCAGGTTGATCATATACTGGTCAAGCCTAGCCTCATCCACCCGCACCCCAATGCCTGGCGCGTTCGGCACGCTGATAGTGCCGCGATGGGGGCCGCTGTTCAGCAGCACAAAAGGCGCGGTGATAATATCCTCGGCGTAGAAGCGGTTGCTAGCGGAGAGGTCGCCGACCATAGTGAAGCCGGGCAGGGTCGCCAGCGCCATGTTGATGGCCCGCCCTACGCCTGTCTCCAGCATCCCGCCGCACCAGACCGGGATGTGGTTAGCCAGGCAATAATCGTGGATTGCCAGCGCCTCGGTCAGCCCGCCCACCCGCCCGCGCTTGATGTTTATAACGCGGGTTGCGCCAAGCTGGTGCGCTTTGCGGGCATCGTCGCGGGTGCGGATGCTCTCGTCCAGGCAGACCGGGGTGGTTAGCTGCGCCTGCAGGGTGGCATGGTCAATGATGTCGTCCTCACCCAGTGGCTGCTCGATCAATAGAAGGCGATAATCGTCCAGCGCCTTCAGCGTGGCAACGTGGTGGGGGGCGAGGGTGTAGGCAGAGTTGGCATCCACCTGCAGCGGCACATCGGGGAAGCGGGCGCGGATCGCAGCGGTAGGTGATATGTCGCGCCCTGGCTTAATCTTGATTTTGATGCGCTGGTAGCCCTGTTCAAGAAAGTCGGCCACTTGCTCCACCAGCACGTCGTCGCTTGCGGCAATGCCGATGCTCACTCCTGCTGGCACCTGCTGACGCACGCCGCCGAGCAAGCGCCACAGCGGTTTGCCCGCCTGCTGCGCGGCGATGTCCCACAGGGCATCCTCCAGCGCGGCCTTCGCCATGCGGTTGCCGCGAATATGGGCAAAGCGGGCGGCATAATCCTGGGGGCTGTCTACCGCCTGGTCGAGCAGGCTGGGGATGATATAGTCGGCCAGGATGTGGCGGGCGGTGACGTTATCCTCCTCGTTGTATAGCGGTTCGCTGAACGCGCTGCACTCGCCCCAGCCGGTCAGCCCGTCGCTGGTGTGCGCGGCGATGAGCAGCACCTCGCGCACGGTGTCGCGGCCAAAGCTGGTCTCGAACGGGCTGATTAGCGGCAGCCGCAGGGTGCGGATTTCGATGCGGGCTAGCTTGATCATTGCTTTTGATTCTCCAAATCGGTAAACCGCTGCGCCAGCCAGGCCATCGCCTCATCGAAACGGATGCGCGGCAGGTTATGGTAGGTGGTGATGCTGAAGCGGCGGTAGAGTTCGCCGTAAACCTTGCCATAATCGGAGCCAGTGCCGCCCATGGCGTAGGCCACATTACGCACCGCCAGGGTTAGCTGGGCGGCTTGCTCCTCGGTAATGATGTTTGCAGGATCGAGGCGCAGTTCCAACGCGCTCAGGCGTTGCTCGTGCTGGCCGATCTGCTGCCGGGTACCCTTGACGAAGCCGCGCATATAATCGGCCATTGTATTGAAGCTTCGCTCATACTCCACCAGCTGCCGCGCCAACGTCACCAGCGCCTCGGCTTGAGCAAGGATCTGCTCGGCAGGGGTGAGGTTGGTTGAGTGCATTATACACCCAACTGGATACCAGAGATTTTTGTGCGCCAACCGTAAGTGTAACGCTTATGGTTGGGGTCGCGGAGTCTAATTCAACATTCACCATTTACCATTTACCATTCTCTCATGCCTTGCTTGCCTCCAGCTGGTAGAACACCCGCCGCTGCTCGCGTTCGCCAACGCGGGTCATGCCGGTGATGGCGTAGCCACGCGCAAAGTAGTCCTGGAACAGCCGCCGCGTCTGCCGCCGCCAGTCAATCGCTGCGTCCAAGTCGGCTTCCTTCAGCTTTTCGATATAGGCGGGCAACTCCGC
>JANXYP010000065.1 GCA_025355955.1 Chloroflexota bacterium | reverse complement strand
TCAGCCTGATGCGCTGGTTTTCACCGGCGACCTGGCCCGCTCCGCGATGCTGATATCGTGGCTGCGCGAACAACTCGCCTGGCTAGCGCCAATCCTGGTCTACCCTGGCAGCGATGAAATGCTTGCCCTGGCGCGGGGTGCATACCGCGTCCTGCTGGGAGTCGAGCAGGCGCAGCAGTACGGTGGCTGAGTGCCGCTCGTGCTGAAATTGTCACCTAACGTTAACCTTTATTTACCTACCTTTACACCTTGCTCAGCTATAATAACAATGGATGAACAGGCAAATACAGTTCTAAACCTAGGAGGAAAGCCATGTTTAAAAACATTCTGGTGCCGCTGGACGGCTCGGCGCTCAGTGAGAAAGCGCTGAGTGTCGCCACCGCGCTTGCTAAGACTTTCGCCGCGAAGATTACGCTGCTGCACAACATCTCGACCTCATCCTATGCTTATATAGCTGCGCCGCTCAGTGGTGAGGCTTACCAGCAGATGGTGGAGAGCGATGTCCTGAACAGCAGTGACTATCTGAAGAAGATTGAGCAGCGCCTGCACGACTGTGGCGTGACCCAGACCCAAACTCAGGTAGCGGAGGGCATCCCCACCGCAGCTATCCGCATCGGGGTCAAAGATGGCGCTGACCTGATCGTGATGGCGACGCACGGTCGCACCGGCCTCTCGCGCACCATCTTTGGCAGCGTGGCCGATGAGGTAGTGCATAGTGTGAATATTCCGGTACTGCTAGTCAGCGACCAGCAGCCAGAGCTAGAGCCTGGTGGCTGCGTTCCCGCCTTCCACCGTATTCTGGTGCCACTGGACGGCTCGACGCTGGCCCTGCAAGCGCTACCGATCGCCTCCGCGCTGGCCCAAGCCGCAGGCGCCGAGGTGGTGCTGCTAGATGTTCTACCCCAATCAGCGCTGGTGGGCGAGGAGTTCGCCACCTCTAATGCGGGCTGGGCGGGTCGCTACCTGAATGAGGCGGCGCATACCCTGCCCCACGACATAGCCAGCGACACAGTTGTTAGCAGCGGCAATGTTGGCGAGGGCATAGTGCGCGAGGCGGTGGAGCGCGACTGCGACCTGATCGTGATGACCACGCACGGGCGCAGCGGTTTCAGCAGGATGCGCCTCGGCAGCGTTGCCGACCAGGTGCTTGTCCACGCCCCGATGCCGCTGCTGCTGCTTCATGGTGAAAGCAGCCCGGCCGCCAACTAACGATTTTACCCACATCACCCTGTTTTGGCGGCAGGTAGCATATCTCTGGTTTAGTGTTCAGCGAGGCGGGTGGTTGCCCGCCCCAACAAGAAAGGATGGTGAGATCATGGTTGTAAGATTCACTGACAAGGTTGCGCTGGTTACTGGCGCAGGGTCGGGTATCGGTCAGGCGACCGCCTTTGCCTTCGCCCACGATGGTGCGAACGTCATCGTCGCCGATGTGAACGTCGAAGGCGGCGAACAGACGGTGCGGCTGATCGAGGAGTTTGGCGGCAAGGCCACGTTCGTCAGCTGTGATGTGGCCGAGCCAATCCAGGTCGAGGCGGCGGTTGACCGCGCGGTCAGCAAGTATGGGCGGCTCGACTATGCCTTCAACAACGCGGGCATCGGTGGCGCGCAGGCGCTCACTGGCGACTACCCGGTCGAGAGTTGGAACAAGGTCATCGCCATCAACCTCAGCGGCGTGTTCCTCTGCATGAAGTATGAAATCCAGCAGATGTTGAAGAACGGAGGCGGCGCGATTGTCAACAATGCCTCGATCCTCGGCGTGGTCGGCTTCCAGACTGCCGCCGCTTATGTCGCGGCCAAGCATGGGGTCATCGGCCTGACCCAGACGGCGGCCAACGAATACGCCACCCAGGGCATCCGCATCAATGCGGTCTGCCCCGGCTTCATCAAGACCCCTATGCTGGAGAACGCGGGCCTGCTCGATAACAAACCGATGTACGATACGCTGGTTAACCTTCACCCCATCCATCGGCTGGGTGAGCCAAACGAAATCGCTGCGCCGGTGCTGTGGCTCTGCTCCACCGAAGCCTCGTTCGTCACCGGCATCGCCATGCTGGTGGACGGTGGCTACACCACGCAGTAAGGCTATCTCGATCTCGACCGGAGGCGATCAGTATGACCGCCCCCGGTCTTTTCGTTAGCCGCAGGTGATCCGCCAGAGCCAGCCGACTGCTGAAGCAAGGAACGATATTGCTGGTACTCAACCTGCTACCAGTACAACGAACAGCACAATCTCCAGCACGACCAGGGGAAGAGGGTATAGCAGAATGAAGGAGATAGATATCTGCGGAGCCAGCCAAAAGACACCCATGCGTAGAACCTCAAAGAACGATAGAAAATCGGGCTACAGCAGGAAGTAAGTTCAGACCGCCAGAGAAACTCCTGGTGGTCTGCCTTTTTGCTAAAGTAATGGTTGCGAAGCCATGTCCTCAAGCGTTCAAGTGGTTATGCGCGATGCCGGTTGTTCGCCTGGGCGGTGCGATAGGCCCATACCCCGGAGATAATCGGCACTGCCAGCAGCACCGGCAGCAGGACGATGAAGCCGAGACCGAGGCTGAGGATGCTAAGGACGGTGTAAACGATGCCTACCAACGCCCAACCGAATACCAGCAGCAGGATGCCGCCAATCATGTTGCCAGCGTAGATGTGGCCGATACCCAGGAACCCAACATAGCCAAGCAGCTCCAATAGGAAGGCGGTGCTGGGTTTGCGGTAGGGGATAATGTAGCCAGTCAGCGGGTAGGGCTGAAGGTAAGGTGGCTGATACGGCTGCTCGTTGCGCGGGTCGGTCTGCGGGGCTACCGCTGGCTGATAAAGCGCTGGGTTAGTGGTAGGCGGAGGATAGCCAGGCTGGTAGCGGTTCAGCCCCAGCGCCGCGCCGATTTCGCGGCCTACCCCCTCGACTCCGTTGACCACACTCTCAATCGCGCCCTGGACCGGGTTGGTCGGTGGCACGCCCGGCTGCTGCTCGGCGTGTGGGACAGGCGGTTGCGGCTGGTCGATTGGCGGCGCATAGAGCGGGTTAGGGCTAGATTGTGGCATCATGACATGATACATTGGCATCTGATTCGGTTGCAGTTGGCTTCCCTGATAAGGAAGCGGGGTCGCGCTGGACTGCGATTCAACTTCGGTGTCCAGTCTCTCAAGTAGTACGTTGGTCATAGGTTTTGAACACTCCTTTCAGTATTGTTACCTGTTTCCAATCTAATTATCGCACCCTAGGGTTGTTACATAGGTGTAAGCTGGTTGAGTTTGTGTGAATATTGCGCTAACTGCCGTACGGGGAAGATTACGAGGCCAGTGCTTTGGGCTACTGGCCTCGTAGATATTTATCATGAGAGGTGTGATATTGCTTTCTAGCTTGTGGCGTTCGGCGCTTGTTCGACCGGCGTAGGCGCGGGCGGTGGGGTTGGCGCTCTCGCTCCTTGCGCCTTCATGTCGCGGTAATACTCCCGCCAGATCAGCCGATGCACTCCCAGACGGTAGGGCAGCCGGTTCACCACCGGGATGAATGGGAAGATAATCAGGATGAGCGTCAGTACCCCCATCAACGCCCAGATCAGCGCATCGGCGTTGGCGGCTGCGCTGGTGGTGAACGGTGGTATCTGGTACCAGGCAGTGTACAGCCATAGCCAA
>JANXYP010000064.1 GCA_025355955.1 Chloroflexota bacterium | reverse complement strand
AGATGGTGTTGAGTTAACTCTGTATAGCAGAGTGCTTGGGTTAGGTTGGTAAACATCGAAGGGGACACATCTCGTCGCTATCCCCTAGATCATCCGCGAACTTCCTATACCAGGACGAGCGCGGGATTCGCTTCGGCAGCGGCCTGCTGCATCACAGTTGCCAGCAGGGTGTAGACTTCCGCCCAGGCGGCCTTGACTTCGGCGGTGAAGGTGGGACCCAGCCCCTGCTCGAGGGTCCATAGCAGCGCGGCGGCGACGGTATCGTAATCCGCAGCGCTGACCCCGTAACCAGCGTGGCGGCGGCCTAGCCCCTGCACCGCGCCCACGATGGTGTCCAGCCGGGTCAGGCTAGTGACTGCCACTTTGAGCATGGTCATCAGCTTCTGGCCTTGCTCTTTCATGTCGCCCTTGAACATTAGCCGTAGGTGAGGATTAAGCTCGAACAGACGCTGGTAGAACAGCGCTGCGACTGCTTCGGGCGATGCCTTAATCTGGTCGAACGAGGTTTGTACCAGCATGATTTGACGTTCGGTAAGTGCCACTGTGTTCTCCTTGTTTGGTAATAGACAGCCGTCGGGTTGACCGCTTGGCTGTGCTGTCTTGTGTTTCGTTCCTACGCGCCAATTGTACAAGGAGAGTGGGGCTAGGCTGTTGGGTAATGTTGGAGTTTTGTCGCCTGTTTTGTTGGCCGGTTATGCTATAATAATTGGGCAACTCAAACCCACCCCCTCAAAAGGGAAGCCTGTCGCCTTGTACAATCTGAACAGCTTTCGGGAGCGCATTATTGCGCTCTACCGCCGCGCCTCACCCTACGATGAAGGCCGCCGCCCCACCCAGCAAGATCTCGCGGATGCCATCGGACTGAGCCGTTCCGAACTAAGCAGCCGCCTCAACGGGTTGAAGAATGCTCGCCTTACCCACCGCGATACGAAGGCAATCGTGCGTACCCTGGCCGAGTGGGGTGCGATTATCAGCAAAGCCGAGGCGCGGGAACTGCTCACCCTGGTCGAGTGTCCGTCCTTCAGCGCCGCCGAGTGGCAGACAGCGCCGCTTGCAGATCTGCAGGAGGATGAGCAAACGGTACTGCCTCCCCCAATGCCCACTCCGCAGGCTACACTCCCCCCTCGTCACACCTTCCTACCCCGCCCGCTAACTAGCTTTATCGGGCGTGAGGGCGAACTAGCCAGCGTTGTGCGCCAGGTCACCGAGCGGCGGCTAATCACCCTCATCGGCGCAGGCGGCAGCGGCAAGACCCGCCTCGCCATCGAAGCAGCCCGCCAGCTGCGCGACCGCTTCAGCACGGGGGTTTGCTTCGTCGAGTTGGTCAGCCTGCGCGACCCCGGCCTGATTGCGGGTGCGATCGCCCGGTCACTAGGAGTAGCTGCGACCGATGATCAGCGTCTGGTCGAAACCATGCAGCGATACCTCCAGGAGCGCGAGATGCTGCTCGTACTGGACAACTGCGAACACTTGCTACCAGTAGTGGCCGAGCTAGCGCACCAGCTACTGACTGCTTGTGAGCGATTGCACATCCTTGCGACCAGCCGCGAGTTGTTGCGCATTGCGGGTGAGCTAACCCACCAGGTAAAGCCCCTCAGCCTACCAGGCAAGCAGGTGGTGATTAGCCCCACCAGTCTCAGCCGCTATGAAGCGGTACAATTGTTTGTCGCAAGGGCGCTCACACTGCAACCCGACTTTTATCTCAACGTAGACAACGTGGCGACGGTGCAGGACATTTGCCAGCGGCTGGATGGTATTCCCCTGGCGATCGAGCTGGCGGCGGCGCGGTTGCGGATGCTGACGGTGGCACAGATAAGCACGCAGCTAGCCGATCGCTTTCGGCTACTAACCGGCATCGCGCACGGGGTGCAGCCTCACCACCAGGCACTGCGGGCGCTGATCGACTGGAGCTATGACCTGCTCCCCGCGAACGAGCAGGCGCTGTTTCGCAGTCTGGCAGTATTCAGCGGTGGCTTTACCATTGATGCAGTAGTTGGTGTAATGGATATTGCGCCGTTGGATGTGCTGGATACACTTACCGAGTTGTTGAATAAGAGTCTTATCTACCAGATGAGCGATGTGGCAGACGAGCCACGTTTTGCGATGCTGGAGACAATCCGCGAGTACACTATGTTGAAGCTAGCCGAGGTCAGCGGGGAAGTAGCGATTCGGCAGCAACACGCCGCCTGGTATCTAACCCTGGCCGAGGCGGCAGTACCGCAGTTGCGCGGTGAGCAGCAGGTGGTCTGGATCGATCGGCTGGAGCGTGAACACGACAATATGCGAGAAGCGCTAGCCTGGTCGCTGGTCGGGCAGCCCGCGCTGGGGCTGGCGCTGGTGGGCGCACTGGCCCGTTTCTGGGAGGTGCATGGGCATCTCAGTGAGGGGCGGCGCTGGCTGGAGCTGGCGCTTAAGACCGAGAATGCCCCACCGTGGATACGAGCGGCGGCGCTCAGTGGCGCAGGTAGTCTGGCCTGGGGGCAGGATGATTATCCCGCCGCCCGCGATTTCCATCAGCAGGCTCTACAACTGCGCCGTGAGCTAGGCGACAGACGTGGCACCGCCCTCTCGCTCAACAATCTGGGATTTGTTGTGCTGCGTATGGGCGACCTTACCACCGCCCAGGTGTACTATGAAGAGAGTATTGACATTGCTCGTGAGATCGGTGATTTTGAGGCTGCAGCAACTGGTCTCCACAATCTGGGAACCCTCGCCCGTATCCGCAGTGACTTTACCCAGGCTCGCGCCCTGTATGCTGAGAGTCTAGAGTTGCGCCGTAAAGTGGGAGATAAGTGGAGCATCGCTCTGACCCTCCACCTTTCGGGGGCGGTTGCTGCCGATCAGGGCGACTACCAGGCAGCGCAGGAGCTAAATGAGGAGAGTTTGACCATCCGCCGCCAATTGGGTGATAAGCAAGGTATCGCGTCTTCGCTGCTGGGCCTGGCTGTTTTGGCCTACTATCAATGCGATTATGACATCGCACGGGAGATGTATGAGCAGAGTATGGTGTTGTTTCAGGAGGTGGGTTTTCGCATGGGCCTAGCCACTGCAATCGGTCGGCTAGGTGACATCAGTTACGGCGAAGGTGATTATCCACGCGCACTTCAGCTTGGTGAGGATAGCCTGCGCCAGTTCAGCGAAATGGGCAACAAGTGGCTCATTACTTACGCGCTCAATCGCCAGACGCGCACCCTTGCGGCATTGGGTGAGGAGCAGGAGGCGCGTTCGCTATACGAACAAGGCTTGACTTTGCATCTGGAACTGGGTGATCGTCAGGGCGTGGCTGAGTTTCTCGAAGGCATGGCCGGGCTGGCGGTCGCCCAACACGCCAGCCATGCCGCCACCCTCTGGGGCGCGGCAGAGACCATCCGCGAGGAAATTGGCGCGCCGCTCTCACCCACCATTCGCGCCAGCTATGAGCATCAGATTAAGGCCGCGCGCAACCAACTGGGCAACGCCACATTCGCCCGCGCCTGGCTCGCCGGGCGAACGATGCAGCAGAATGAGGCGATCCTTGCTACCACCAGATCCGCCCAATCACCCGTGGGCATCTAACCAGGCTGCTGGTAAACGCGGCACACTACTCACCCTTCACCCCGACGAGCGGCAATCCAACGTTCAGCGCTGCGGCCAGCCTCCAACGTATTCTTATACAGGATTGAGATCGCCCGCCATAAGATGGTAATCAATGTCGAGAGTGTTCACACCTTTCGCCCCAACAACATCATCCGTTGCGACGAGATGGCCCAGTGGAAGGCAGTGGGGGCAGCGGAGAATAAGGTGCGGCGGGTGATGTTGTTGGGGCAGTCATTATACAAAGGCTAACGAGGCAAAATCGCCAGGGCGCAAAGGCAGGGCGCTCAATGGGGATGGGTAAGGAGCTATCCTTGCAGCTAGTGGTGAATACCAGCACAGGCAGGCGCGAAGGGGAGCGCGGAGAGATTGTGCTGATACACATTGTGAGCGCGAAGCACATAGCGAAGCAAGCGGCGTAGACCAAGCGGCGTAGACCAAACGATGCAGAGGCGCAGACTGAAGCCCAGCACAAGGCGCTAATGTTGCTGGGAGGATGGTAGGAAGACGAGGTGAGTGACCAACCTTTGATTTTTGACCACCAGATACGGTAATCAGCAGGGAAAGCACCGCCCATTCGCATCAAGTTAATAGAGTTGGGCATCAGCGTGGGGGTCTGGGGTTCAGCCCCCAGCTGCTAATAAAGTGATAATGCCTATCTTAATCAGCCTCTTTGTTTATCGGTAAGTCCAAAGGTGCGGCAAACACGCAGCATTGAGGGCAGGGAGCAGCTGGGGGCTGAACCCCCAGAGAGCGATCACCACCAGGCGCAAATCGGCTGTTTGCTTAGTTTGATGCCAATGGTCGAATGCAACCCACCCCTACCTCTGCTTCATTACCTGTTTTGGTGGTCAAAACCGATTAGGGCAGCAGTGGGTGTGCCTCATGGTCTTGCAGAGCAAGCAAACATTGGCGCGAACCGTCGTTCGCCTGGGTCGGTTATGCTTAAACGTGACGCGCACCCGGCAGCATTGGCCGCATGGAAGTGGACGCATAGGTATGTTATAATGTCTGATGCACAAATTGAAGGAGGGCAAAGAGTGATAGAGCAAGAGGTTATCGAACGGAGCCAACGTGAGGCAGCAGCTGATGAGTACATCAGGTTGGCGGGCGAGCAACCCCGTAGAAGGGTTAAAGTGTCCCGTCTTGCGCTTGAGGAGCAGATATTTGCGCTGCTTGATGAGCATGGCGAGATGAGCATCGGCGACCTGCATCGGGCGCTTCTGAAAGAAGTGGGAGTGTCGTATGGCATGGTTCAGCTCACCGTGGGGAGGATGGTGCAAGGTGGCAAGCTAGGTAAAATAGAGAGCTGGCCGCGCCGCTATTACCGTCAAGCCGCTCAGGATGAAGCGACGGCTACAGTGAGTAGCACGCCTCGTGAACTTGTCGCGGCTACGCTAAGTCGACGGCGAGAGCCACAACCAGAGCTGCGTGAGCGCTGGCGGGAAGGTGATTGGGGTGAGCTAGAGGTGCGGGTGATGACGGTGGCAAGGGAGCTTGGCCGCTGCACTCTGAGTGAGTTGCACAACGCTCTCCTTCAGCGTCACAGCGCGTCATATCCTCTGATGCTAAACGCAGTACGCAACCTGGTGAGCCAGAGGTACCTGCGGCGCGTACGGCGGGAAGACAATCGCTACATTTATGAGGCGCTTGGCGATGAACACGACTAGCGCTCCAAATTCTCCATCAAAGGCTTCGCCATTCGCTACTGCAGAGCTAAACGATAGCGTGGCAAGCGCTGAACTAGATGAGGAGCCGATTGAGAGCGGCTACAGTGAACTATACCCGATACGGGCTGGTGGGAAAGCGAACCAGGCATGGCGCTAGAGATCGGCGGACGCACCTACCGACCAGTTGAGTGACCAGCCCGCCTAACCCTCGCGGCGGTGTACGGAGCGGTCTGTCGCCTCTGCTATTGGCTAACGGCAACACACGGCTGTTGAGCTGAGAGCAGTGCAAACGGATAAAGAGAATGCAAGTACTCTTCTTGCCTGATGCTAGTTTGGCTATATTAATTAGCTAAGGAGACGCTATTGATTGGGCAAGGGGAACAACGGTTCGCCTCTACAGAATTGTTGCATTGCCTTGACGAATTGGTACTAGCTACTCCAATGCGGGGATGAGATGCGCTGCCAGGCTATTTCAAGTGTCGCTTAATCATAGAGACCAGGTGCGTAACCTCGATTGGCTTTCTCATTACCCCGGCAAACAATACCGCGCGATTAGTTAGCGGTTGGGTGGTGCGTGAGTGGGCTGTGATGGCAATAATAGGGATGTCTCTGGTTTCGAGGTTGGCCTTTAGGCGCATACTGGCAGTGATGCCATCCATCATTGGCATATCTATATCCATGATGATGAGTGCGGGGCGGTGGCTGCTCACCCGATCCAGGTAAGCGAGCGCCTGATAACCATTAGTGCAAATAACTGCTGCAGCCCCCAGCATCTCCTCGACTACCGTGCTGACAATCTCGGCATGATCGAGATTATCATCAACGATTAGCACCATCGACTTGCTGATGTCACCATCATCTGGCGCGGGCAGAGCAGGGTTGAGAGTAGATGCGGCTGGCAGCCACCTGGCCGCCTCCGCCGCCCGTGCGGGTAGACCCAGCTGCTGATACAGACTACTCGCCAGCTCCATCAGCGACTGGGCTTGCCGCCTGGCCTGCTCATCATCACCCGCCCGCGAAAGTTCCATCCTCGCATATTCCTCCCAGATACACGCTTGCTCATAATAGCTGAGAGTGCCATCGAGCGCACAGGTGAAGTGGGCAGCCGCTTCCTTCCACTCGCCAAGCAAGCTGTAGAGTAGCGCCAGCGCGTGTTCCACAGTTGCCGTATCTTCGGCGGAGAGGTTGGGGTGCTGCGCTTTGCGGTCCTTGACCCAGCGCACGTATCGTCGCGCCGAGGTAGCCTCGTGCTTCATACTTATGTAGTAAGCAAGGCGAAGCGCCGAGTTTGCAAGTAGCAGCGGTTCGTCAGTGGGGCTGGGATTGGGCATTGCCGATTCCGTAAACCACCCAGGCAGACCGCCAGCGTGGCGGGCGAATTCGGCAATATAGTTCGCCACCGCTTCTCTGGCAGTTTTGCTGCCACTATGACGAGCAACGTCGTAGGCCTGATGGAAATACAGTTCTGCTTTCTCATGCTCACCCGCCCGCAGATAGACGCGCGCCGCATCGCCAATACACAGGCATTGCATCTCAATATCCACCAACTTCTCGCCCAGGCTGGCTGCCTGAGCCGCATATTCAAGCGCCAGGTCATATGGACCATAATCGGAGTGAAGCCAGGCCAGCAGACGGGCAGAGTTGGCTCTCGCTCGCTGGCCTCCACTAGTCTCGGCGAGGGTCCAGGCGCGGGTGAACATCTCCCGCCCCCGATAAGCATCGCCCCGCCCGATATAAAGCAGTCCCAGATTGCCTATTGCAGTGCTGGCGGTATCGAAGGCACCGGCCTGAGTGGCAATATCGCTGCTGCGTTGATAATACCCTTCCGCCATTGCAAAGTCATCTTCGTAGTAGTATAGCCCGCCCAGGCGATTCAGTACTGAGGCAAGCAACTGCTGCCCTTTCGGCTTGTCGAGCAGCGCCTTCTCTGCGAGGAGGAGTTCCCACTTTGCCTCGGTCAACCTCCCTCTACCGAAGTAGATCAGCCCTTGCAGCCAGAAGGCGCGTGCAGTGAGGAGATGTTCATCGCGTTGCGTGGCGCTGAGTGTGAGCATCTCCAGGTCAGCGCGGTTCAATTGCTTGTTTGCTGCCTCATATTGGCCGCTCTGGACGTGCGCCTCGGCCTGGGACAATGCTCCCGCTGCCCACGCCAAATGCAGAGACGCACCACAGCTAGTGCAGGAACCCGTTCCCAAGTTATCGGCATTGCAAACCAAGCATTTAATCATTGGTTTCCCCGGCTTATCCTACTGATTCGGCGCTTGTAGGCAGCCATGTACCTTGCACATTTCGTTAATTTGATGATGAGCGCAGTGCATGGTATCGTGTGCTTAACGGTATTGTAGCACGATTGGGTACGCTGGGGCAAGTGGGTGAGAAGACGGGGTAGGGTTGTTGCAAAGTCGGCTGGTTGGGCGTGATAAATCACCGCCCCTGTATGGGTTTGTGCTTGTAGGGGCGCAATGAGAGTGCGCCCGGGCCGACTTTGTAACAACCCTAGAAGATGGGGCAAGGTAGCGGAAAATGGGGTCATGAAAGCGGACGCTGCAAGCAAGTCGAGTCGACAGGGTTTAGCGAAGTGAGTCGAGCGCTGGCAGGGAGCGATGAGGAGATCCTTGCGGCGCGTCCCGCTCTTGCAGAGCAAACGCCCAAACAGGGCGAACCGCAGTTCGCCCTGTTTGAGTATACAAAAACATGACGCGCACCTATTCACTATGCGGCTGATTGATACCGTGCGCGGGGTGGACTATTGCCTGAGCGAAGGAGACCGTGATGCGCCGTAGCCCGATTCGTTGCGGCTCACCCTGTGGTACGCGCCGCTGCCCGGCCTAATCATGGCCTCCTTAAGCGTGGCGCTAGCTTGTGACTTTCGGCGCTGGTTCGACCGATGCAGGCGCAGGCGGCGGGGCGGGCGCTCTCGCTCCTTGCGCCTTCATGTCGCGGTAATACTCCCGCCAGATTAGCCGATGCACTCCCAGACGGTAGGGCAGCCGATTCACCACCGGGATGAATGGGAAGATAATCAGGATGAGCGTCAGTACCCCCATCAACGCCCAGATCAGCGCATCGGCGTTGGCGGCTGCGCTGGTGGTGAACGGTGGTATCTGGTACCAGGCAGTGTACAGCCATAGCCAA
>JANXYP010000056.1 GCA_025355955.1 Chloroflexota bacterium | reverse complement strand
GATTCAGCAGCGCGGTGCGGTGGATGCGGCGGAGATGTATCGCGTGTTCAACATGGGTATCGGCATGGTCATCATCGCCACGCCAGAGGATGCAGCGCGGCTGCAAGCTGTGCTACCCGAGGCGCGGGTGATCGGCAGAGTGGTAAAGCGGACATCGCAAGACGCGCCGCAGGTGGAGATTGTTTTAGTCGGATTAGCCAACGGTTTGTAAAAACGGATAATATTACAACCGTAGATAGGAAAACCAGCCAACGGATTAGGTTCAACGGAGAAGCGGAGAAAACGGATTGCGTGCATCGGCTTGACCTCATCAACTTGCCATCTACGGTTGTAATAATAAACGGATAAAGCGAAGAAGCTCTGCGGCAAAAAGCCCCCAGCGGGGGTTTGGGGGAGAAATCTCGAATGATGTCACTGTCGCAAAAAGCCCCCAGCGGGGGTTTGGGGGAGAAATCTCGAATGGTATCACAGTATATCGCATGCTATGCAAGATAACTCAAAACTCAAAACTCAAAACTCAAAACTCAAGAAACTTGCCGTGCTGGTCAGCGGGCGGGGGTCCAACCTGCAAGCCTTGCTTGCTGCCTGCGCGGGCGGCGAACTGGCAGGGTTGGCGACAGTCACGCTGGTGATCAGCAACCACCCCGACGTACCGGCACAGGCGCGTGCCGAGGAGGCGGGGGTGCCGACCCTGACCATCGCCCGCGCGGGCTACGCCAGCAAGTTGGCCCAGCAGCAGGCGATTGCCACCGCCTTGCGCGAGGCCGGGGTTGACCTGGTGGTGACGGCGGGCTTCGACCGCATCTTCGACCCAGCCGTGCTGCGCGAGTTTTCCGCACCGGTGATGAACATCCACCCCTCGCTGCTGCCCGCCTTCGGCGGCGGTTTGCACGCGATTGGCGACGCGCTCGCCTACGGCGTGAAGCTGACTGGCTGTACCGTGCATTTCATCACCGCCGACGATGCGGTGGATGGCGGACCGATCATCGCCCAGGCCGCCGTGCCGGTGCGGGACGATGACAACGAGGCGACGCTAGCTGCACGGGTACTTGCCGAGGAGCATCGCCTGTTGGTACAGGCGGTGGCCTGCTGGTGCGCGGGGCGGATTCGAGTGGATGGGCGGCGAGTATTGCTGCAGATATAGCCCATTCTGGCTGCTTATGGTTCGTGCATATTGACAAGCATACGTAGCTGATGTATGATTATGTCAAAGCAAACGCCTACCTCGAATCTACAGTTTGCCCGGTTCACGCGCAGAACAATGATAACGTTGCAGCATTAGGGAGGAGCGGGAAGTATGGACCCTCAACTGACCAGTTTGATCGTCTCCGAGCGGGAGACCCGACTCATCGAAGACTGCCTGGAGCGGCTGGTGGACGACACCGGCGCGAACTACTCGATGCTGCTCGACAAGAGCGGCCAGGTGGTCGCAGCCCAGGGCGATACCGCACGGCAGGACATCACCGCACTCGGCGCACTGCTGGCAGGCACGTTTGCATCTTCCCGTGAAGTGGCGCGGCTGCTCAAGGAGAAGGACTTTCGGGTTCTATTTCAGCAAGGCATCAAGGAGAACATCTTCACCGAACTGATCGGTGAGCAGTGGATGCTGGTGGTGATGTTCGACAAGCGCACCCATATCGGGCTGGTCAAGGTGCTGGCCAAGCGGGCAACTGACGAACTGACCAGCATTCTCGACACCGTGCGGCAGCAGTCGCGGGCCAAAGACGCGGTAATCAGCAGCAGCTTCCGTACCTCGATGGAGGATACGATTGACCTGCTGTTCAAGGATTGAGCCTACGGGTGCGAGGCGAATTATAATTCGCCCCGATCTGCAGCCGGCCTGCAATCTACAACCTTCAATCTTCAATCTTCAATTCCAAAGAGTGGTGGAGAGGTATGGCGCTGATAAATGTTGCGGCCAAGGAGATACACTGCAAGATTGTGTATTACGGGCCAGGTTTGGGTGGCAAGACTACCAATCTGAAATACATCCACGCGACCGTGCCGAAGCAGGCTAAGGGCGAGCTGCTCTCCATTGCCACGGAGACGGAGCGCACCCTATTTTTCGACTTCCTGCCGCTCGACCTCGGCTCGGTGCATGGCTTCCAAACTGTCTTCCATCTCTACACCGTGCCGGGGCAGGTGCTTTACGAGCGCACCCGTGTAGCGGTGCTGAACGGGGCGGATGGGGTGGTGTTCGTGGCCGACAGCCAGCGCCACAAGCTGGAGGAGGATGTACGCAGCCTGCAGGAACTGGCCCGCAACGTCACCGCTCAGGGCAAGCGCTTCCTTGATTTCCCGCTGGTGATGCAATACAACAAGCGCGATATGGACAACGCGCTGCCGGTGCAGATTATGGATCAGTATTTGAACACCATTCGGGTGCCGCGCTTCGAGGCAGTGGCGAGTCGTGGCCTGGGCGTGTTCGACACGCTGAAGACGATCAGCAAAATGGTCATCAATAAACTCTAGCAAAGGAGATTGCAGATTTTAATGTTGCAGAGTAAGAACGGCTGAAAAGGGCAACGTGGGTTCGCTTCTACACCGCAATAATCTGCAATCTAATCTGCAATCTGCAATCTGCAATCCCGATGGGGGTGTGTGGCATGGCTCTGGAGGGAACACTACATGATTTCAGCCTGCCCGACATCATCCAACTAATCAGCCTGGGTCGCAAGAGTGGAGCAGTAAGGCTGGTGGGGCCGGATACGGAGCAAGGTAGCATCTACTTCAAAAATGGGCGCGTTACCAGCGCGGCGATGGCTGATATGCTGCCACAGGACGCGATCTATACCTTCTTTACCTGGAACGACGGCAGCTTCAGCTTTGCCGAGGGCGCAGAAGCGGCGGAGAACACCATCCCGCTGACCCAGAGCAACGAGAGCATCATCATGGAGGGGACGCGGCGGGCAGACGAGTGGCAGCGCCTGCGTGAGCGCGTTCCCTCGCTCGATATAGTCATTACTCTGATGAGCGATCCGATGGCCGGTGGGCGCGAGATCAACCTTCGCCCCGACGAGTGGAAGGTGCTGACCCTGGTCAACGGCCACGATGATGTGCGTAGCATCGCCCGGCGTAGTGGCTTTGGTGATTTCAAGACCGCTAAGATCGTCTACAACCTGCTACTGGCCGGGCTGGTGCAGTTGGTAGAGGAGGAGCCACCGCCCCCACCGCCGATGCCGGGAGCCGACCTCTACGACCAACTAGCCACCATCGCCACACCCCAAATCGCCACGGCGCGGGTATTCCTCGATGATGCCTTCCGACGGCAGGGACGCGACCCCGGCCAGCCGATGCCGCTCGATGCTGCCATCGGTATCTGCAACCAGTTTGAGCGGGCGGTGGGGATGCTGCTCGGTCCCAGCCGCGCTCGCGCCCTCGCCGACCAGATGCGGGCGCGCACTCGGCAGGTATATGGGGCTGACGGCTAGTTCAGTTATGAGTTATGTCTGCAATCTTTATAAGGGGGTAAAGCGTAGATGAGCAATGGTTCTTCAGGCTGGCGCTTGACTAGATACGGCGTAGCGCTGGCGGTGATGGTGGTGGCCCTGCTGGGATTTGCGGGCAGCGCGGCGGCAGCGTCGCCATCGGTGGTGATCAACGAGGTATATGCGCCGATGGGTGGTGATGCCAGCGCCCAGTGGGTGGAGCTTTACAACCGGAGCAACATCCCGTTGCTGCTCGATGGCTGGAAGCTACGTACCGCGCAGAATGAGTACCCCCTGCCCGCCGTTACCATCTCGCCCACCGGCTATTTGCTGGTGACGTTCTCGCGGGCGGGCGTGCTAGCCGCCAACTCGACCCTACCTAACGGAGTGGTAATCGCCGATATCGGTCTCGCTGCCGGTACCCTAAACCCCAAGGCCGATCTGCTTGCTCTGGTCAGTCCCGCCGGGCTGATTGTCGACCAGATGAACTGGGGGTCAGTCAACGGCAGCTGGAAGTATGCAAGCTCTGCGCCCTGGTCGCCTGGGATCGATCCGCTCACCGAAGGCAGCTTGAGCATTGGGCGTACCTGGAGTACCGAGGGCAAGGATACCGACAGCCCCAGCGACTTCACCGTACATGACCCACCCTCGCCGGGGGGCAAATCGCCCTTTGCCAAAGACCCTAGCGATCTGCTGGGTAGGCCAACCGATTACGTGTCCTGGGCAGCAGGGCTGCTGCTCTGGCTGGGCTTCATCCTGGCCGCCTTTATTGCCCGCCGCTTCCAGGCGCTCTCCGGTCAGCGCACCTATTGGCAGGCGCTGCTAATCGCCCCCAGCGGCATCGTCATTTACACCATCATCCAGGGATTGGCCTACGGCCAGGGGCGGGCGATGAATGACGGCGAAAAGTGGACCGGCTTCACCATCCTGTTCCTCAGCGCGGTGCTGTGCTTCTACGTCATCGCCATCTTCAGCCAAATCGCCAAGCGCTATCTGGAGGCAAGCAAATGAATGGTCTAATGATTGACTGGTTCACCATGCCCGCGCTCATCCTCGAAATCGGTGTGCTGCTGCTGGCGTTTGCCCTGTTTCGCTTCGCCCGCGTGCTGGGAGAACTGCTGGAGATTATCCAGAAGCCGCCGCTAGAGGTGCTGGTGATGGTCGCTGGGGTGGTGCTGATCCTCACCTTCGTCATCCCCCACTACATTGCCAGCGCGGTGTTCTACCCCAACCTGACCGGCAACTCGATGATGAAGGTCTACCTCGACATCTTCCGCACCATCTCGTTCATGGGGATGCTGGTCGCCTCGGTGCTGGTGGCGATCCCCAGCCTGCTGTATTTGCTATGGACATCACGGTAGGTCTGAGGACTGAGGACTGAGTGGAGAAGGGGCGGGCAGCAGCCCGCCCTGCTAGCATACCGGAGGAGCGTACAATGGACGAGCAAGTGCGTGCATACATTGAAAGTCATAGTGCAAGCGTGCAGGAGATCGCCCTGCGGTTGCGCGAACTGGTGCTGACCACCGTGCCATCGTTTGAGGAGTATTATCATGCTGGCTACAAGATGATCTTCTACGGGACAGGCAGAAAAATCCAAGACGCGCCATTGTACATATCGCTCCAGACGAACGATCTGAACCTCGGTCTCGTACACGGCACGCAGCTACCCGATCCCACCCACAAGCTGCGTGGCACCGGCAAGACGAACCGCCATGTGAAGATTACCAAGCCGGAGGATGTAGATGACCCTGCGTTGGTTGAGCTAATCAAAGCGGCAAAGTGATTTTGGATTTTGGAATGTGGTTGCCGTCGGGTTAAGGTGGCTCAGTAGGGGCGAACCGTTGTTCGCCATTCACTTCAATAGAAAGAAAGGGATTTGGATGCAGGCCATCATCAGCGTGTCGGACAAGCGCGGCATTGTCGAACTGGCGCGGCAACTAGCCGAGGTGGGCAAGGCGGACTTTGAGTTGTACTCTACCGGCGGTACTAAGGCGGCGATCGAACAGGGCGGCGTAGCGGTGCGGAGCATCAGCGAACTGACCAACTTCCCGGAGATCATGGATGGGCGGGTCAAGACGCTGCATCCAGCGGTCTATAGCGGCATCCTGGCGCGGCGCGACAAGGCCGAGCATATGACCGCGCTGGTTGAGCTGGGCTTGCCCACCATTGATGTGGTGGTCGTCAACCTCTACCCCTTCGTCGAGACTATCCG
>JANXYP010000042.1 GCA_025355955.1 Chloroflexota bacterium | reverse complement strand
TCCACCCGCAGATGCCACCGGAGACCGCCTACTTCCTGTTCAAGAAGCTGGGCAGCGCGCCGGTGGAGCAGGCAAAAACGGTGGACGAGGCGCAAGGCAGCCAGCAGGGTGAGGCCCAGACCGAGGGCCAGCCCACTTCGCCCCAGGCGGGGCCGCGGTTGAGCGCGTAGGCAACAACGAAACGAAGAACCCCTGCCAATTGGCGGGGGTTTTCGTTTGTGCTACACATGATCTGAAACGATATTGCCAGCTAGCTTTGTCCATACTTCTCGCGGTTGGCGATCGCTTCCTGCAACGCAGGGATGAGCGCTGCAGCGGTGTGTTCGCCATCGTAGCGCCGCCCGTTGATGAAGAAGGTAGGCGTACCCTGCACGCGAGAGCGAATACCCTGGCGGAAGGAGTCGCGCACCTTGTTCTTGTAGGTGTGTTCCTGTAGCGCGGTCTCGAAGGCGGCCATATCCAGACCAAGCTGCTGTGCGTAGCCGTCGAGGTCTTCGCGGATGAGGTGGCGCTGGTTCGCATAGAGCAGGTCGTGCATCGGCCAGAACTGGCCCTGCGCCCCCGCCGCCTCAGCGGCCTCAGCGGCTAGCTGGGCATGGGGGTGGCTGCTGGTGATGGGGAAGTGGCGGAAGACGAAGCGCAGCCGGTCACCCATCTGCGCCTGCACCTGCTGCACCACCGGGTATGCTTCGCCGCAGTAGGGACACTCGAAATCGCCGTATTCCAGCAGCGTGACTGGCGCATCCTCTGGCCCTTTGCGCCAATCCTCATCTGTCACTTCCGGCAAACCGCGTGGGGTGAGCGACATTACTTCTTGCTCCCCATATTCTCTAGCGCATCGAACACCTTGGGGATTTCGGGTATGTTTGCGCGGCTGGAGGAGATGTCGGTGTAGGCAATCTTGCCGTCCTTATCCACTACGAAAGTGGCGCGCTCGGCAGCGCCGTCGGAGTTCTGCACGCCATAGGCGCGGATAGCTGCACCGTTACGGTCGGCCAGCAGTGGGAAGGTTAGGTTGAGGCTATCCGCCCAGGCCTTGTGGCTGAATCGGCTATCCGCACTGACCCCAAGCACTACTGCATCCTGCTGCTCGAAGTCTGGCATCACCTCCTGCAGCAGGTTCATCTCATTGGTGCAGGTGCCACTCCAATCATAGGGATAGAAAACGAGGACTACTGGGCGGCCACGGTAATCGTGCAGGCTGACATCTTTGTTATCCGCATCCTTGAGCGTGAAATCGGGGGCGGCATCGCCCACCTTCAATATGCTATTGCTTTGCTCGGCCATGGTTTAGTTTGCTCCTTTCGCTTGATTAGCTCTTCCTATAGCGCGACGGGTTTGCTTCGCGCAAGGGTAATTATACCAAATTGGGGCGTGAAGGGTGCAAAAAGCCGCTCCCAACTGTCCTGCCACTACCCAACATTTGCTGAACCACCCTCGATGGTCGGGGATGGCTCTGGTGGTTGGGGCGCAGCTCTGTGCTGCCCTACGCCAATACCTATCGCCAGTGTCAATATTGATGCCTGCGAGGGGCGTTGATGCGCTTCAGCATGGGGCTACGCCCCCATCCCCCAGAGCCATTCTCCGCCGCCTACAAGCAGGCAACAAAAACCATCCCTCTAATGATAGAGGGATGGTTTAGGTTATAGCAATTAGCCGAGGCGATGCTATAGTTCTGTAGGGGCGAACCGTTGTTCGCCCTGGCTCAATCTATAGCGGCACCGCCGCTAATTAGTATTAGTTGTTCAGGCAACAACAGTAGCGGGAACCTCGATGCTGGCCCGTTCGGCCACGCTGAAGCTGAGTTTGCCTTCAGCGTCCACGTCAACCAGGATGCTATCACCTGCCTTGAACTCGCCGCGCAGCAGCCCCTTGCTGATTGGGGTTTCCAGTTCGCGCTGTACCAGCCGCTTGAGTGGCCGTGCGCCGAAGTCCTTGTCGTAGCCGTTGGCGGCGAGGTACTCCTTAGCCGTATCAGTCAAGGTCAGGCTAAGGCCGGTGGCGCTGGCTCGCTGCATCAGTTCGCTGGCCTGAATCTCCACGATATGCTTGAGGTCGGCCATGGTCAGGCTGTCGAAGACAATGACCTCATCAATGCGGTTAAGGAACTCCGGGCGGAACGCCTGGCGTAGCGCCTCTTGCACCTTCTTGGCGGCAGCCTTCTTCTGCGCCGCGCTGATCTGCGTGTCGTTGCTTGCGCCGCTGAAGCCAACCTTGCGGAAGCCAATCGCGTCGGGGCGGGGGATATATTCGTTGCCGATGTTGCTGGTCAGGATGATGACCGTGTTACGGAAGTCGACGGTGCGGCCATGCCCATCGGTGAGGCGGCCATCGTCCAGCACTTGCAGCAGGCTGTTGAAGATTTCGGGATGGGCCTTCTCGATTTCATCGAATAGTACCACCTGATAGGGACGGCGGCGCACCGACTCGGTAAGCTGGCCGCCCTCGTCGTAGCCCACGTAGCCAGGGGGCGAACCAATCAGGCGGGCCACGGTGTGACGCTCGGCGTACTCGCTCATATCTACTCGCACCATCGCGGTCTCATCGTCGAACAGGAAGGCAGCCAGGCTGCGGGCCAGCTCGGTCTTGCCCACCCCAGTCGGGCCGAGGAAGATGAAGCTGCCAATCGGCCGCTTCGGATCCTTCATCCCGGCACGGGCGCGGCGGATCGCATCGGAGACGGCGAGGATGGCTTCATCCTGACCGATGACCCGCTCGTGCAGCTTGTCTTCCATCTCTACCAGCTTCTGCATATCCGAGGCCATCATCTTCTTGACCGGGATGCCAGTCCACTTGGCAACAATGTCGGCGATGTCCTCATCGTCCACCACATCGTCAAGCTGATGCTCGGCGAACCAGATGGTCTTCTGTCCATCATAGTCTTCTTGTAGCACCAGTCGCTCGGCTTTTAGCACGGCGGCCCGCTCATAGTCCTGATTCTGGCTAGCCTGCTCCATCTCTGCGCCCAGTCCGCCCAGGCGAGTCGCCATTGCCTTCAGTGCAGGGCTGACGGTGTAGAGGTCGAGACGCACCTTAGCCGATGCCTCATCCAGCAGATCAATCGCCTTGTCGGGCAGGAAGCGGTCCTGGATATAGCGGTAGGAGAGGTTGACCGCCGCTTCGATGGCGCTATCAGCGATGGTGAGGCCGTGATGCTCCTCATAGCGCTTGCGAAGCCCATGCAAAATCTTGATGGCATCCTCGACGCTTGGCTCATTGACGAACACGGTGGCAAAGCGGCGTTCCAGCGCGGCATCCTTCTCGATGTGCTTGCGGTACTCGTCCAGGGTAGTCGCGCCGATGCACTGCAACTCGCCCCGCGCCAGGGCAGGCTTGAGCATATTGCTGGCATCGATCGCGCCCTCGGCTGCGCCCGCGCCGACTACAGTGTGCAATTCGTCAATGAAGAGGATGATCTCCTTATTGGCCTTCTTGATCTCCTCCATGACCCCCTTGAGCCGCTCCTCGAACTCGCCACGGAACTTGCTGCCCGCGACCAGTGCGGCCATGTCCAGGGCCAGCACCTTCTTGCCCTGTAGCATCTCTGGCACATCGCCGTTGGCAACATACTGGGCTAGACCCTCGACGATGGCCGTCTTGCCCACGCCCGGTTCGCCAATCAGCACAGGGTTGTTCTTGGTGCGGCGGGATAGTACCTGCATCACGCGGCGCACCTCATCCTCGCGGCCAATCACCGGGTCGAGCTTACCGGCACGGGCAAGTGCGGTGAGGTCGACGCTGTAGCGTTCCAGCAGTTGGTACTTGCCCTCGGCCTGGGGGTCGGTGGCGTGCTGGCCGCCGCGAATCTGCTGGATGGCGGCGTAGATCTTGTCCTGGTCGATGCCGAACTCCTGCAGTAGCCGCGCCGAAGAGCCGGTGCGCTCGGCAGCTACCGCGAGGAAGAGATGTTCGGTGCTGATGAAGGTATCGCTGAGGCGGTCAGCCTCCTCGGCGGCAACCTCGAACAGCCGCTTCACCCGCATGGTAATGTAAATCTGCAGGCCGCCACCATAGTTCTGGCTGTAGGTGCGGGCAATATTGTTGAGCGCCTCATCCACCCGTGCGGTGAGCTTGTTTACGTCGACGTTCATATTTTGCAGGATGCGGGCAACGGTACTCTCCTGCTGCTTGAGCAGGGCCAGCAAAATGTGTTCATTATCAAGCTGGGTATGCTGCTTCTGTTGCAGGATCTCGTGCGCTTGCTGGATGGCTTCCTGAGCCTTCTCGGTAAAACGGTTATTCACAGTCGGTTCCTCGATTCCGGTGGCTTGCCTAAGTCACACACAGGGCTGCAAGAATGCCGTAATCGAGCGCAAGCGTCAGCAGATGTGTATGGGTGATTAGGGTTCGTCCAATCATGTTCCTACATTGTATACGTCTATTGTAACCGAATGGGCGCGCTTTCGCCACTAGAACAGCATTAGAATCAGTTTTGAGTTTTGAGTTTTGAGTTTTGAGTTTTTGGAACAGAGCTAGCCCTGCCACTTTCTTATTAGCTCATCTATCTTACGCTGCCGCTCGGCTTCGTTCAGCCTTCCCAGACCGCGACATAGGGTTAGATACTCCGCAATCAGCCCACAGGTGAGGCCGAGGCCAAGAGCTAGAAAACCACCCATGTCCAAAAATATGCCCAACACCGCCGCGACGAACGTCAGGGCGATGAGTCCGGCATAGAGAAACAAAGAGAGGCGAAACCTCCGCATATAAGGGGCTTCTTCGATAAAAGGCGAACCTGCCGCGCTGGGCAAACCCAGCATTGCATTATTCTCCGATACAATATGCCTGAGCCTTATTTCGCCGACCAAAGCATTCTGCCTAAAGAGTGACGCGCTGTGAACCACAAGCCAGGTCGCCCAGCCAACCTCAAATAGCGCAAGGCTAGGGTTAAATCCCCTGAAAACCAGTAGTGCGAAATAAGGCACTGCTACTACACAAAATATTACTCCGTGAAAGTTCACGGATCGTCGG
>JANXYP010000416.1 GCA_025355955.1 Chloroflexota bacterium | reverse complement strand
CCAAACGCTCAGATCGTGGCCGGTATCATGGCTCAGTGGGAGTTTGCCTGGAAGCGACCAGAGATCTACCAGGTGATGTACGGCATTGGTGGCATCCGCTGTGGCATGACCGACACACCGCTAGAGCGGCGCGAGGTGTATATCGCGGTGCGCGACACGATGGAGCAACTGCTGAGGCGAGCGGGCGCGAAGGTGGCGAGTGTAGACGACGCGATGCAAATCGTGCAGGCAACAGTGGTCGGCCTGGTTACGTTGACGATGAATGACCGCATTATAGGCGGGCGCGAACGCGGCAAGCAGCTCTTGCAACAAGCAGTGCATGATTATCTGGTGGCCTGGGGCGCGACGGAGATAGGGGCGTAAGCATTACGCCCGCTCACGCAACGTTGGGCAAGTATATAGCCCTAGCGCAAATTGATGCGCCGGGTGGGAAAGGATACGGGTAGGTAAGTGCAAACGGCAAAGACATATGGCAGGTACGCAGTCGCCCTGACGGCGGCGTTGGGTCTGTTCATGGCGGTACTCGACAATACGATAGTGAATGTGGCGCTTACGCCGATGGCGAAGGCGCTAAACACCAGCCTCAATGACATCCAGTGGGTAATTGCTGGATACTTTCTGGCGCAGGCGGCAATTATCCCGGTGGCGGGCTACTTTGCCAACCGCTTTGGGGCCAAGCGACTGTTCATCATCTCTCTGACCATGTTTACGATTGGTTCGTTCCTCTGTGGTCTGGCTCCCAACGTGACCATGCTGATCATCTTCCGCGTGCTACAGGGCATTGGTGGTGGCGCATTGTTCCCGCTGGCGACCGCGATTGCCTTCAGCGCGTTTCCGCCTGCGGAGCGCGGTGGCGCTAGCGCGGTGGTTGGCATCCCGGTGCTGCTTGCGCCGGTGTTCGGCCCTACTATCGGCGGCTTTCTCACCGACAGCTTTGGCTGGGAGTATATCTTCTTCGTCAACGTGCCGGTCGGCATCATCGCCGTTTTCCTCGCCATGCGTATCATCCCGCAGGACAACATTGCCGAGGAGCAGGCAGAGCGACGGCGCAGCTTCGATTACGTCGGCCTGGGTCTCTCCATCCTCGGCGTGCTGGCGGTGGTCTACGCCTTCACCCTGGTCAACCAGACGATTCCCGGCACCGAGACGGCGTTCAACCCGCGCGGTGCCAGCTACGGCTGGGGCTATGGCTGGGTTTGGGCTACCCTGGGTGCGGGCATCGCACTGCTGATTGCTTTTGCGGTCTACGAGTTGCGCGTCAGCAAGGACCCGGTGCTGGATCTGCGGTTGTTCAAGAATTACGACTTCACTGTCTCCAGTGTGATTAGCTGGATCAACGCCATCGTGGTGTTCGGCAGCCTGTTCATGCTGCCGGTGTTCCTGGAGCAGGTTCGTATCCCGCACCTGTCGCCTACCGATGCGGGCCTGTCGCTAATGCCGCAAGGTATTGCTGCTGCCATCGCCACCGCCATCGGCGGAGCATTGTACCGGCGGATTGGCCCCCGCCCATTGGTGGTAGCTGGCAGCGTGCTGCTACTCATCAGTTCGTGGCTGCTAACCAGTCTGACTCCCACCAGCGACGGGTTTAGCATTATGCCCGCTTTGATCGTGCGCGGTTTCGGCTTTGGCCTCACCCTCGTGCCGGTGCAGACGCTGGCCTTGCAGAACATCACCGGCCCAGCGTTGGCGAAGGCGAGTTCACTCTTCAACGTAACCCGCCAGATCTTCAGCTCAATTGGCATCGCGGCAATTACTACCCTGTTCGTGCAGCAGACGCTGTCCCACGCGCCGTCGCGTCCGGTGGGGATAACCCCCAACCTGAGCAACCCGGCGGTGCAAACCGCGATCGCCAACGCTCAAGCCCAGGCGGGTACGGCGGGGATGAACGATGTGTTCTGGTACGTGACGATTGGCACGGTCGTGCTGCTACTGGTATCGTTCGCCCTGCCCAGCAAGTCGCGGATGGCGGCCAATCGACCCGCCAGCCTCGGCGAGGGTAAGGCCGACGAACCAGCCATGGCGTTTGCCGAGTAAGCTGCAACACAGAGATACACAAACTGCCGATCCATGTTTCTATGGGTCGGCAATTTGTTTGGGTGTGGTATAATAAAGGTATTAGGGGTGGTTGAGAGGATGAATAGACGAGCAAGCAATATTGGCGCGGATACGCAGGCGGGGTGCGGTAGGCAATTACGTGCCTACCGAACACGCCGATAGAGCAATGGAAGCCCGCCATATTCTGCATACTGAAGTGAGGGAAGCGCTAGCCAACGCTGAAATGCTCGAACTTTATGCTACACAAGTATGGGGGCCATGCTGTTTGGTTCTAGGCTATACGCGGCGCAATCGACCACTACACTTTGTATGTACCGCAGCAGGGACGCTGAGTATCATAACGATATATGAACCTGAGCCGCCCCACTGGACCACGCCGACTGAAAGGGGAGCATAAGCAATGAAATGTTACAAGCAGAACTGCCCTGGTAGTGAGCATAATGAGCTAATTACCTATGCGGTACGTCCTGGGGGTCGCGTCATGGTAATTAACCATGTGCCAGCGATGGTGTGTGACTTCTGCGGTGCAACCGCGTTTAGCTACGAGACATCGCTGCAACTTGAGCATATCCGCTATGGAGAGCTAGAACCGCTTGGCAGTGTGCCGCTCTACGACTACGCGCAGGCGTTCCCTGAGCGGCTGCGGGAGAAGCTGGTTGCCAACGGCTACGGCACGGTCAACATGACGGAACTGCCACCCTTCAAGTGCCGCCTGCCCGGCCACCCCGGTGTGTATCAGCAGGAGACAATCGTCTACCAACGCTGCCGCAACGGGCAGTTGGTGGTGGTTGACCATGTGCCGCGCCTGGTGTGCAACATCTGCACCGACACGCTGTACGAGGAGCAAACCCTGCGCCAGCTTGACAAGCTGCTCGAATCGGACATCGCGCCGAGCGGCGCAGTCCCGCTGTATGATTTCGCCCAGGGCGCGGAGGCGCAGTCGGACAAGGAACTGGCGACGGTGGGCAAGTAGTTAATCGAGCAAGCGCAGCGCAGCTTTGCTTATATGCTGGTAGAGTGGCAGCAGGGTATCGCTGAGATCGCCGCGATTCCAGTCGGGGGGATTGCCCAGATCGGCGAGGGGCAGTTCGTCATCGACAAAGGGGATGGAATTAGTTTGCAGTTGCGGCCAGGGGTTGTCCAGCCGCCAGAAGGCGGCAAGGTCAGTAGGGATCGGGGTAGCGGTGGGTTGCGTTTCGGCCAGCCCAAGCCGAGCAAGCAATTGTTCTCGTGTGCGCCCACGCAAGGTAAGCAACACGAAGGGGTCTTCGTCAATCATCAACCCCAGCTTATAGCATACGGCGACGGTATGTTTGCAGAAGTAGTTGTTATCGAACTCGCAGTCAATCGTGAACTCGCCGCCCAGCGGCATCAGCCTTACACCCGCTGCGGTGCAAAGCTGCACCAGCGTATCCGACCACTCACCGGCTAGCAGTTGGGTGACCAACCCATGCTCATGGGCAAGCTGGGCGATAATCTGCTCCCAGGCCGCATCGCTGAAGGTTGGCAGCTTCACCTCGACGGCGCGGGTCTCGTGGTTATATGCGTAGCCGCTGCTAAACACCTCGGCGCTGATCAGGCCGGGGCGCAGCCGCAGCCGCTGCATCCGGTCCTTGTTGGCAAGGGTGCGGCCATTGTTGAAGGCGTTCTCGTAGGTTACGCCTTTGAGCATCTCCACCCAGTCGGCCATGAAGGGGCTGTATTTTATCTTCGCCATGATTTGCCCTCACCCAACCTCCCCCGATGGGGGAGCAGTATAAATCGTTTGCCCTCACCCAACCTCCCCCGATGGGGGAGCAGTCTAATCTCCCACCACATCGGCGCTGAGTAGCACGAGTTCGCGTAGTGCGGCAGTGCTGAGTTCGGTCAGCCAGCCCTCGGCCTCGCCACCGATGACCTGCTCGGCTAGCGCCCGCTTGCTTTCTATCAGTGCGTCAATCCGCTCCTCCAGAGTGCCAGCGCAGATGAACTTATGTACCTGCACGGGGCGGGTCTGACC
>JANXYP010000122.1 GCA_025355955.1 Chloroflexota bacterium | reverse complement strand
ATTGCCACATCTCCCCGCCTGACCCACACACGCGAGCGATGGGGGATACGTTGGAGGCGGCCAGCGCGCAACTCCTGGCGAAGGAGGGCTTCGCTCATGCCGAACTCCAGGCTGGCTTCGGCGATAGTGAGTTCCTCGCTGCCAGCGTCGGCCTCGCTGATGCCGAGTTCCTCGCTATCAGCTTCCGCTAGAATGTCTGCGATCAATTGTGCTACCCCTTTGCTCGTAAAGTTATCCTATTGTACCACCTGGATGCGCTGATGTTAAGCTCTGAGGCAGATATGAGCAACGAAGAAGTTACCGACGAAGATGTAGATAGGGTTCTTGCCAACCATTTCCCCGGCGTGGAGTTTACCGCGATGACCAATCGCGCCACGCCTGCTAGGCAGCGCCATTCGCCAGTTGCGCCGTGAGCGGCATAATATAGCCGACAGGCGATGCTGGGTGATGCAAAGATATTGGCCCGAAGAAGCGGCGCGGCTGTACGCCACTAAAACCGGGGGCTGATCGCCCCCACATCCAACCATCTTACCTTCCCGCCCTATGGGCGGGCTTTTTGTTGCCCGAAATAGGAGGTGAAACTTGACCAGCATCCTGGGCTGCCCCGTGAAGATCGATCAGGCAGTAGTTGACGCTGCCGCTGAACAGGGTACGTTCGCCGCCGAGATGGATAGAAAGTATCGCCCTGAATTTACTGAGTCGGACATCACCGCACGCATCGCGCAGTCAGGTAGCGCCGCTGCGGCAGCTCTGGCGCAAAATAAGGCTTTTGGCAAATCCGGCTATGGCCGCAACGCCACCCGCAACATCCAGAAGCAGCGGGTGTACAACGCCCATTACCAGGCCGCGCTTGAAGCCTTTGAGTTTTCTTACCGCGAGGCTTATCAAGATACAGACAGAAAGGCGATTGCCGTGGGTAAAGCAGTCACCTTTAAGGTAGACAGGAACAAGCTCGACATCACCCGCGACTGTGGCGAGTGGCAGCCGGGCAACCCCCGCAGCCTGGGCCTGCTGCTGTTGAATGAAATCCTCAGCGACGTAGACGAGGATGACGAAATCGGCGATAGCGCCGAGAACAACCTGGCCCTGCTTGCCTTCGAGCAGGCGCTGGATTATAGGCTGGGTGATGCAGTCTTGTGCCTACTAGGGCAAGATGACCAGTCCGAGTGGGTTATCGAGATTGATGCCCACGGCGAGATTTGGTGCGCGGAGCAGAAGCTGTGACCCAGGAAGGAGAAGGCAATGGCTAAAGCAAGACCACCATTCCCTGCAACCCCTGAAGCCACCGTGCTGGAGGTTGCCAGGCGGCTGGAGCAGGCGGCCAACCACCTGCATATGCGCTACTATGAAGTATTCAACCTGCTGCTCGACGCGCTTATTGCCCTGGCCGAGTTTGACGTGGCGCGGGTAAGAGAACTAAACGAAGCAACCATGGCTGCCGACGTGCCGCTTGGCGAGGCGCTGGCGATGCTGGTGCTGGAGGCGGAGCGTAGCTACTACGATGTGCTTGGCCCGGTCTATATGCGGCTGGGCCAGAGCGAGCCGCGCCTCGGTCAGTTCTTCACCCCTTGGCCGGTCGCGGTGATGATGGCCAGGCTGAACATCGGCACGGTTCTGCCAGAGATACGCCCGATCAGCATCCTCGATCCATGTTGCGGCTCAGGGGTGATGCTGATGGCCGCCTGCGAGGTGGCCAGATCACTCGGCCTTGACCCCAGGCGCGACCTGGCTCTCTATGGGCAGGATATAGACCTGGTATGTGTCAAGATGGCGCGGGCCAATTTCTGGCTGCATGGGGTACACCGCAACGCAATGGAAGGGGCAGAAAGTCTCTCTATCGCTGACCACTTTACACCCGCCGAAGACGAAGCCGCTAGCGCTGTTCCTCTACCTGCCTTCAGCGTAGGTGAGCAGCAGGCTTCCACCTCCCCTTCCTTCACTGGCTCCAGCACGGTCAGGGTCGTGGACAGGGTTGCACGGTCCAGTAAGAAAAAGCGGAAAGATGGGAGGGCGGAGCAGTTGGTGTTGTTTTGAGTGCCTCCGCGATATGTAGCGAAGATCAAAGGCGGGAATTAAAGAAAAAGCAATGTTATACCAATTACGTTTGGAGGTGGTGTAAATTGCACCAGGGCGAGCGCAGCCCGCCCCTACGTAATGATAAATAGCTCCTCGCCTAATTGGTATTATTATCGCAGTTGGTAGAGCCAGCTTACTGCCATGCTTAACTCCTCCACTGTTCTAGTGCTTGTAACAACCTGGCTTGTGACTGAGTATTAAGCTGGCGCATTAGTAATACAAGCAAGCTCAACATTCGGGTTAGCTCACCGTTGTCGGCATCTACGAAGTAGCCTTGCAGGTGTTGCGTCTGCCCTTCATCCTTGTATAGCATATCACCATGTCGCTGGAGACGCTCGGCACCCGCCTCTTCAAGTATCATCCGTGAAGCGGTTGCATCGTTAACCCGTAGAGCAATACGGCTATTCATCAAGTTGCGGATGTTGGTGGGAACGAGGTCAGCAGATGGCCGCTGTGTGCAAAGCACAAGGTGGACACCGCGATTGCGCCCACGCTGGGCCACGCGGCGGATATAATCGTAGAACTCCTCGCGTTGTTTCTTTTGGCTGCCGAACTGGTCAACAAGATCAGCGAATTCATCTACTATAATGACGATTGGTTGGAGCGGAGTAGTAACATTACGATTATATGTGCCAATATCACGGCCACGTATTCCTAGTACGTTTCCGCGCTGCTCGAACTCTGTAGTAACCAGGTTGCTGATTAGCGCAACCGCTTCGTCGGCACGATCAATCACGCGCCCGGCTTCCAAATGAGGGAGACCTGCAAAGTAGTCGAAATCCTCACGTTTAGAGGAAGATAGTAGCAAGCGCAGCTGATCGGGCTGTGGATGGCGGGCAAGCAGGCTAAGAAGCAGAGTGTAAAGGAACATTGTTTTACCCGCTCCAGTGGTGCCACCGACGAGTAGGTGCGGCATTCGATCAAGATAGCTAATGATATGCTTGCCTTCGGGAGTGACACCTACAGTAATAGGCATTTGTTCCGGTGAGTTGACAGTCGGCAGAATCCGCAGCGCATCATCGAACGAGACAAAGGCGCGGTGGCGACGTGGCACGTCAAGAGCAATTTCGTTAGTGTTAGGCAACGGTGAGACAAGCAGGCTGCCATGCTGCACCTCACGGCTAATATCTTCCAGCACTGTTCTCAGAGCGTCTAGGCGCTGACCACGTGCCAACTTAACGTAGAATCGTAGCACTGAAGGGCCAATGACCGCCCGCTCAGGGTTGCACTCTATTATGCTGATGCGAAAGTCTTCGCAAGCGCGGTGGAACAGGCGAGCTACCTCGCGCAATTCGTTGTCCAAATCGGGGCTGCGCTCCTGCGTCCAGCGGGTCAGGTTGGTGACCTCGCCAGCGCTGACTGCCGATGGGATAATGGGTGGAGGAGCAGCACCCAAAGTTACAGTGGGCGCAACGGCATTGGTTTGCACCTCTTCCTCCGCCATACCTTGCCCATCTTCGGGTGGCACGAGTACATCGCTATCGGCTAGAGCGACACCAGCGAGTTTGGAAGAGGGGGTGGGCGGCTCTTCCATCGTTTGCTCAGGAGAAGGCATGGGTGACTCTCCGGGCGTTTGAGCGGGTGGTGCGGCTGTAGGTGGGGAGGAAGGTGGCACTAGGTCGGCAGGGGAAGGCGAACCAATCAACGCTTGGATATAACGTGCGCCGATCTGAGTGAGGGTGAGCGGCTGGTCGGTGTCGTGTTCTACGCTCACGTCCAGCCCGGCGCTCTCGAACTCAACCTGCACCGCAAGGCCCCGACATTCCACCGACATCCCGCTGGGGCGGCTGAACACACGGTTCAACACGTTGAACCAGGTCTGCTGCTCGTCAGGGTTGTGCTGTTCACGAAAGCTCTCACGATACAGCTGGTAGCGTAGCGCCTCTCGGCGTGCCGGGGTGAAGAGTTGCTCGTCAGCTTCGCTGAAGATAGAGCGCACCACCTGCAGCGTGTGATTGAGCTGGTCAACTGCCGCGCCGGTGATGCTTACCTTGTTAACCTGATCGCGGCTGTGTTGCGCTTTCACCTCACCATCATTGGAGGTAGATTTCACCTCAATGACCTCGACTATGGCGTGGTCGCCATCAAAACGCAGACCGATCAGGTCAGCGCGGGCAGCCCCTTCGGTACGTTTCGCCAACCACTGCCGTGCCATCGCCGAGTCGAGCGAGGCAATCAGTGCGCCTGGGTAGGTACGCCGGTACCACTCAGCGGCGAGGATGGTGCCGAGTAGTCCCTTCTGCTGTGCAGTGCGGGCATCGGCCTGGCTGCGGTTGGCCTTTACCGAAAAGAGCCCAGTCGCAGCAATATGGCCGTAGCTATGAACGAGGTTCACCACCAACTGCCAGTCGGGCTTCAGGTTGTATCGATTCAGCAGGTCGAGCAAGGTACGCATTGTTTGTGAGTAGTTGCTGGCCCAAAGCCCCACCTCACGCTGGCCCTCCAGCCGCTCCATCAACGGCACCGCCTCTTCAGGGGCATATGGGATAAGGTTACGGTCAGCGATCGCCAACCACAAGCAACCCCCTTCCTTGATGACTTCGTTAGCCAGCCGTGAACGGAAGCTGCGTTGCATCTTCAGCCGAAGCTGTTGCCCGCCAGGCAGATTGCTTGCCCGCTCTACCACATAGTGGTAGTCGGCGAACAAACCAGACTCCGCTTCTGATGATGGGGAAATGGTACCCTGCTGATGCACGCGATCGAATTCGTAGTTGTATGTAACCACAAGCGGACTAACCAGCAGGTTGGCAATGCGTGGCGCGTCACTAATCTCAAACTGCGACTGGTCGAAGATGTAGGCGATATGCACCGGGCGGGCGCGTAGCTCATCCATTACGTGCTGGAAGGCATTATCCTGCTCAAATCGCATGACACTGACTTCCAGCCAGCCGGAGCGCATAAGGTCAGCTAGCATCTCTTCCTGCTCGTAATCAATGTGGGCAAGATCGTTACCCTTCGCTCGCACCGGCGTATAGTAGACATCAACGCTGACGCGAGTGCCAGGCTGAGTATGCATAAATCCACGCACCTCGGTAAGCGCAGTAGCAAGGTCAGGCACATCTACCAGTGCGAGGCGCACCTGATATTTGGAGTAGGGAGTTAGTTCAAGCCAACGCCGTAGGAGCAGACCGAGAACGCTTATCCCGTCGCTGCCAAGATAGCGATTGGTGTGGTTTTCGTAGGTGGGAAGCAGGCCGATGCTGCCAGCATGGGGCAGGACTGTGGAGGCGTTGCCTGCCACATGATCGCTTACCACGACGAAGTGGAGTAGGTGAGGCAAATCGGGCAGCACCTCAGCAAGCTGGGTCTGCTGCTCTGGAGTTATCGTCTGTTGCTCACGGTTAAGCAGTTGCAGAATCTCATGGTAGCGCCATAGATGGAAGGGGTGTAGCGGGGTAAGCATTGCCTTCCACTCATCCCCAGCAAGAACATGGATGACCTCAAGACGAAGCAAGTCGGCCTCGACGAAAGTGACTGACTGGTGGGCTTCACGGTGCAGCAGCGGTTCAGCCTCGCGGAAGAGACGAAATAGCTTGGTGTACGCAGCGAGATAGTCGCCCATCGCGGTTACTGCTTCGGGGTAGCCGCCGAGCAGCACTTCGGGACTAGCAAGCAGCAGGTCGAGATGGGGTAGGAGCAGGTTGCGGGCAGCGGTTAGCTGAGCGATGGTAGCGGCAAAGCTGTCCGGTCCGCTGAGAAACTGATCGAAACGACGTAGAGTTTCAAAGAGGCTGAAGCGGCTAGCATCGGGTCGCTCGGGGTTGAAAGCGGTGATCTGGCTGGGTGCAGCCGACTTAACCGCATCGCGCAACTCGCGTTCTTCAACCTCGACAACCGCGCCCCACTTATCCTCCGCGCAGCAGTTGCCCACGAACCTATAGAGTTCACGGGGCAGATTGTCAATCGCCACTACCTCGTTCTCAAAGCCGATCAACCCATCAGCCTGAAGTTCGCTTTTCGATTGGTCAGGGTCGTTCATCACGTTACGGATGCGATCACCCAATTCTCGCAAGCCGGGTTGAGCCTCACCGGTAACCACCCGACGAGCGAGGCTGCGGTTCAGTTGCTTACCTGACAACCGTCGTTCCAGCAGGCGCGGCGCGGTGGGGGAGTAACCATCGCCCATGCCAGTTTCCTCATCGCCATCGACTTCATCGTCGGGCGGCAATGGTTGACTGGGTGGGAGTGGGGTTGGCGGTATGTTAACCAAGGGCTGCGCCGTAGTGGGCAGAGGAGCAGCGGGCATGGTACGCCCGGCCACGATAAGGTCCTTGACGTCGCTCAGGTCAAGTTGGCGCAGGCTCTCCTGCGTACCGCGACGATAGTAGTCGAGCAGCGCCTTGAAAGTGGCGACCTGGCGCGGATTGGCGCTATCACCAGCGCGACTAACTGCGCCGCTCATCCGCCGTCGATTATTCTCGGATAGCTGTCCTGCTTCGAGTACCAAGCTGCGATTATCGGCAAGGCGCTGGGCGGGCGGTTGATTGGCATCGAGGATGTGGCTATCATTGAGCAAGCCAAGTCGCCAGAGGTTGGTAGGGATAGCCTCAAGATCGGTGGCACCACGCTCACTAATAGTGCGGATGAAATCGTGCAGCATGGCAATCTGATAGAGCGCCGCCTCGTCGCGTAGCGCTTCCCAGAATCGCTCCTGTGGTTGGTTAGCCGACAACCCTTCGGCCGCAAGGTTTAGCCAATACTCGGCAAGTTCACGGGGGCCAAGCCGATCAAGGAAGTTAAGCGAAGCGAGTTTGTCCGCCTCACTGTTGATGAACACGAGGATATGCCCCGCTTTGTCAGGTTGGTTGCGCCAGGCAACTGCACTCTCAATGTTAGGGGCAATGCTGAAGTGAGCTGCTTGCGCTGGAGTGGAGCCGACTGCTGCCGCATAAACGTGCTGTCCCAATTTTTCGGCGACCGCAGCAACCACCGTGGCGATGTCAGCGCCATGTATTCCATGCACGACCACGCCAACCTTCGCCGCTGCAAGACGGATTTTGAGCAGATTGGCAAGTACCTCATTAATCTCCAGCAGCATCGTTACCTCCTACGCGCACTTCCAGTACACCATCAGCCAGCAACTGGGCAAAGTTGAGGTCTTGCAATCGCATGGCGAAGTTTTGAGCGTTCTGCTGCAACTCCTGGGTGTCGGCTTGATATATGTTCGCCTCAAGCAGCCTTGCCTCGTCCTCACTGCGTCCGCCTATAATAATGCCGTAACGCTGCCAGAAGAGTTCCAACAACTCGTCCATTGTCACGCTTTTACCAGGGGCAACTGCGCCGCGAACCAGCATCTCCAACATATCCTGCCGCACCGCGAACCGCTTGATTGGCTGGCGGTTGCCAGCAGGCAGCATCAGCCCGCTGCGAATGCCTAGCTGCCGCAGATAGTTGATTGGGTTAGATTGCGCCTCCATGGCCAGAATGTCGTAAATAGCCTGTGCATAGGGGTTGCTGCCACCTTCGGCAGCGGCTAGTCGCCAATATTGGCGGGCTTCCGTGCTGGTTTTGCCCTTGTAGCTCGGCTCGGTGGTAGCAAGTTCGGCAGCCAAGGCAATTCCCCCATGCCAACCACGTGCGAGGTAGTCGTCGAACGCCCAGGTATAGAAGCGGCAGATTGACTGGCAGACTCGGTTATAGGCCAATTGCGAGGCACGAGCGATGGCGCTGTCGCTGCGCGAGGAGAAGTCGAGGAGAAAAATGGCAGGTGGAATGTCGGGTAGGTAATAGTGTTCCAGCCAAGCAAGGTGACGAGTGAGGAGGAAGCAAGCGAACAGCACCGCCTGCCGAAGACGTAGTAGCTTGTTTTCTTGCTGACTGATATGCTGGTACAGCGTCGTGGCTGCCGCAGCCAGATCAGCGAAGCGCTGGGCAATTACAGGGTTGGGCTGGCGAAAGCAGGCAAGCCTATCCTCATCGAGCGGCGGGTGATATACGCTCATTCCATCATCCATCAACGGTGCAGTAACGATACTAATGATATCATAGGGGCTGGCAAGATCACTTTTAACCAGCTCGTGCAGTTCGGGGGCGTAGCGACCCAGCCATAGAGCAACGAACTCTCCACCATCCTGGCCGATGCGGTCATTGGAGACAAACCCGGCATAACCCGCTGAATATGACTCCATACCACCTTCGTATATTGCATGGTCGGCATTCAGCATTAGATAGAGCATCTTCCGTAGTTTCATTAGGTCGTCTTTGGATACGTCATCATCAATCCTATCCTGTTGCTCCAGGCTGCCATAGACATCATCCAGGCTGTGACCTTTCGGCACCACTCCTTTGGTAGTGCTGGCGAGAACGGCGCGATTGAGCGCAGAGGTGTTAGCTCTAGCCTCAAGCACGGTGCGGTACAATCCATTGGCGATATGCACCGGCTTTACGCTGGAGGTGCTAGGGCTGAAGCCAACGTATTCTTCCTCGACCCAGACACGGGCCTGCTCTATCTCTACCTTGTCGGTTGGCGCTGTGTTATCGGCAGTCACTGGTCACCTCTTGTTTTAACGCTAACGTAGGCAGGACGGCTGCGGTTGACTTCAACGGCCAGTTCTTCGCTGGTTGCTGAGTCGAGGATGGTTACGGTGAGTTCGTCACCTTCCAAATCGTGCTCGTTGGCAAGCTGATCGAGGAATTGCCAGAGGCGGCGAGTTACGTTCTCTTGTAGCAGCAGCACCGGCAGGCCGCGCTCCGCTTGCGACAAGATTACGTAGAGAGGGTAGTCTACCAGCAGGCTAACGCTGGGATTCTTCTTCAAACGAAGCAGGAAGTGGTCAACGGCAAGATCGAAGCCCTCGCACATTGGCAAGCGCAATTCTGGGAGTACCACTTCAAGGTCATTTTTGGTGATACGGGTGGCGGAGTAGAGGACACGCTGCCCCTCCTGGTTGTAACGATGACTCTGCCAGACTGCCAGGTAGTCGCTGCTCACCTGCGGGCTGAAGAATCGGTTAATCCTACGAATAACCTCACGCAGAGCCTTGCTTCCCTGGTTGTGTACCATGTCGAGAAGAGTGCCAAAGCCTTGCTCGTCACCGTTGGCGAGCGGGGCAAGTTGGTTGCCAGAGTGGTGGTAGAAGAAAAACGCTCGTTTCTTTACCTCAAAGGCAGGAACCTCGCCAGGACGGGAAGCAAAGGACCCAGGCTCAATCGAGGCAGTATCCACACCGCAACCGGGTAGCCAATCTTCATCCTTCGTCTCGCCACTGACCAAGCGTTCATCCCAGATCGGGTGGGCAACGTGCAGGGGGTCAAATGTACGTCGCACCTCATCGAACAACGCACCCTCCCCGCTGTAGATTAGCTGGGGCAAAGCGTAGCGATTGTTGCCACTGGTGAGACGCAGTTGGTCGCAGTTACGGTTACCAAACAGAAGGTAGGAGATAAAAGCCTGCAACTCACGCATGGTGGCATGGTAGCCGCGCTTGCTCACGTGGCTGAAGATTATGCCCAGCCGCGCTCGCATACGCTCCTCCCTCAGCAGGCGACGATTGAGGGCGAAGTCGTTTTCCTCACCTGCGCCGGAGCAATCAGCAACCGTAGTGGGATCGGTGAGGTGGCTGATAACGTCTGCAACGATGCGTGAGGCAAGGATGTTGCGGCGGCTAAGGTCAAAGACAACTACATTATCGGTGGGTAGCTGTTGGTCATCCCCGTAGCCCACTGCCTCTGTCACCTGCTTCACCGCGTCGCGCAAAGGGGTGAAAGCGGGGTGTTGCTGGCTCAAGCGGAACAGCACCGCTTCGTTGATGGCGATACAGTACGGACGGCCTTTCTCGGTTGCTGACAACCAACTGCGATATATCTCCTCGTTGGGCCGGGCGCTGGCATCAAGCTCGACGGCTGCGCCTGCTGCCTGCAGCTCTTCAGCCAACACCCGCAGCAGGTGAGTCTTGCCATCGCCAGGATTGCCGGTAAGCACCACGCTGCGTCCGGCTTGCACATGGCGAACAATAGCGGCATCCAGGTCCGTCTTTACGTGCAGATGGCGGAGTTGGGTCGGGTCAGTGGCATCGGCGCAGGCAGCAGCCCCGCGATAGAGGCTACGCACCAATTCGCGCATACCGTTGGGGTCTTCTTCGGCATTACTCATTGGTTTATCCTCGTCATTGATAGGCTTGAACGGTTTGACCACGCCCTCAAGTTCACGGCCTACTCTTATCTGTTCGGCGCTGAAGCTGGCGATGCGGGCCAGCACTTCAGGTTGGCTAATGCGCTGGTCGAGCCAGCGTTCTATCCAGAAGTCGCTGATCTTGCGCGTACCTTCTTCAGGGGGCATCGCCGGGTCAAAATAGTAATCAGGGGTAGCCGCTTGCCCCTGCAAGTAGGTGATGGCATTGCTAGCCAAGTCTACGCCATAGACGAGCCGACTCATGCGGTGGCGCGACATAGCGTTACTCGCCTCACCTGCGCCGGGGAACTGCTCGAAGATGCTGTCGAGCGCAGCACGCAAAATCCGCAGCTTCGGGCTGCCTCCCTCGCCAAAAATGTGATTGACGTGGATATAGCCCTTGTCGGTGGAAGCTTCCTCCAATGATTTTGTGGCAAGGTCAGATATGTGCAGCGTACCATATCCACTGGTTGAACCGAGTGGCTTGTATGCAACCGCCGCGCCGCCTTCCTTGAGTAGCCCCGCAGGTAGACTGAGCCTATTGTACTGGCTTGAGCCGACATTGTAAAGCGATGTAGTACCAATGTATACCAAGTCGGCAGGGCGGATAACCGGCGCACCCTTTAGTTGTGAGGCGATTTCACTGGGGGCAGCGCCGTAGCGGTTACGATAGTCGGCGATTACCTGTGGTGAGAGCATCAGCAGGGCGACCAGTTTGCCGCCTAGCAACTCGTTGTAGGGCGGGATCGCGCCACAGATGTTCAACTCCATAATACCAGTGCCGACGTGCAGGTTCTTGAGGGCAATTAGGGCAACGCCGATGGCGAACTTGCCATCCTCGCTGGTGAGTGAGCGCCGCCAGTCACGGGCGAGGTTTTCCGAGTCGAGCAAGGTATCAAGATACATCTGGGCGCGGAGTAGGCGGCTTAGTTCAGAGGCGCGCTTGCGTTTGAAGAGCGCATCCTGTGCCAGTTTGCTGATGTTACCATATTCGCTCTGCTCTGGGGGTGGGCTGTCGATATCTTCACTTTCCTGATATGCCTGCCACTCGCGTAGCGCCTCGGCCCGCTCTTCCACCGCACGGCTAGCTACCATTGCCAGTTCCCGCACCAATGCTGGGGTTGGGTGGCTAATCTCTTCGGCTGTGCAGAGGTCGGTAGGATCAATGCCGCTGATGCCCTGCTTGATATACCCACGTAGGCGCTCGAAGTGGCGTTGGACAACGTCAATATCTTCAGTTTTCCGCCAATCTTGTTTTACTTCGGCAGCGAAGGAGTCCACCGTCCAGCCAAAGCGGCGATCGCGGATGGTGATACGCAAAGGCGCATTAGCCAGTGAAGCAATACCGACAACTGGATGATTAGGACGCGCAGCATCGCGCACCAAGTAGCTGAGGCTACGCCCGGGTGTGTTGAACGCAGGGTTGGTCCAGGTAAAGCGAAAGTATCGCCAGATATCGGTGAGCAGATGTCCAGTGAATGAGCAGCGTTCGCCTTCGCTGACTAGTTGCAGGTAAGGCTGCACGGTTTGCTTGAGCCTAACGACCCGCTCATCCTTGTCCTTAATCTGTGCGATGATAGCCAGGTCAGCAGCCAGTGCTGCACCGTCGGCAACCAAACTAAGAATGGGGTAGCGAGCAAGCGCGGCGCTCCGCTCCCGCTCGACCTTCTCGATAAACTCGCGGTAGGGGAGGATGCGGGCGATGCGCTCCTCGCTCATCGCTTCACGGATATCCTGCTTCGCCTGCGCTATTCTGCCTTTGGCCTGTGCAGCAAAGTCTGGTGGAGCAACCTCCAAACGACCTTCGTACCAACGGCAACGCCAGCCTGCTTTACGCAGGTCGCGCAGCAGAAGCCATGCCGCACGGTAGATACGACGCTGCACAAAATTGAGCTGCGAACCCTGCTCCGCCCATTCAACCTCGGCGGCGATTAGCTGCTCGGCGGCAGTGGGGTCTTCATCGGCGGCAAGTTCGCGGGCGGCACGGTAGAAGCGTTCACGGAACTGTCCTTGAAGCGCAGGGCGATAGGGTAGGTAATCACTTGAGTAATTAGTGGGGAATAGGTTGGGCGTATCTGTCATTGGCGTGGGCTAACTTTCCGCATACAGTTTGTTTTAGCCATGTACGGCTGCCCTCCTATTATAGCAGGTGTGAGGTACGAATGACAATTTACCTGCCTATGGGCAGGGATTTTTGTTGCCCAAAACTAAGGAGAAAGAAGATGCTACAGCTTACCTCGGATAAAGCCCAAGAGTACGGGCTACTCTAAAGTACCCAGTAAGGAGCTGGGGACCTAAAACGAGTTCGACATCCAGAGACTGCCCTGCACGCGGAGCGGGAGGGTGTTGGGGTGTGGCTGCATCAGAACCGCGCATACCTCCAACGCGTATAGCTGCGCGGCGGCCAAGGGCATACTGCCGCCCTTGCCCTTTCCCGCGCTGAATATTAGATGAAGCTGCCCTCACTGAACGCGCATTTGGGTGTGTGTAGATACCCTCACGCGATATGTAGTCAAAGAAAGGAGATAGCACCTTGAACCATCTACCCCTATTGCAGGACTTCCCGCCGGACAGCATCTCGCCAAGTGATGCATCCACAATACTGCTCTTCATTATCGCCATCGCCATCGTTACGTTCATCCTGATGGTGTTCCTCGCCCGCGCTTACTTCCGCAATAAGGCCCGCCGCATCCAAGAGCAACGCAACGAAGAGGCGGAACGGGCGCATAGGCGTATCAAAGGTAACGGCAAGCATGACCTGCCGCACGACCGGCGCTAACCCTTAGACACCTTGTCAAACAACCCCCACTGTGCTACACTGCGGTGGGGGTTTACTAATGAAACTGCTTGAAGAACTCTACTGGCGGCTCTTCGACTACAGTGACCGCTTCAATGATGAGGAGCTTAATATAATTATCCTCAGCGCGATGACCTCGCTACTGATACTCTGCGCTCTGTTGGCCTGGCGTGTTGCTACCCTGGGACAATTTATCGGTAGATAATTAGCTACCATTACGTAGCACAAACCTAAACGAGGAAATAGTTCAGGCGGCCACGAATTGCGTGGCCGCCTGTTTTTATGTGCCATAGCGTATCAGAAAGAGGAGGAACAAATCTATGTCTCGGACACTCGTGCCAGCCCAGCAAACCAGTCTCCTGGACCTTTTCGCCGCTCAGGAGCGGGAGAGGCAAAGGAAAGAGCGCGAACTAGAACAAGCTCTGGTGATAAGTAGCCAGTTGGATAATGGCGTTTTCGCCTCAATCCTCATCCCCTGTCGGAGCCACGATCATGATGGAGAGGATTGGGTATGGTTGCGCGTCGAGGGGCAACAACGTGCGCTGGACGAAATCACCTGTGGAGGTATCATCGGGCCGCACGCGGCAGGCAAGTTGACCGGAATCTTGGAGCAAGGCGAGGATACCGCGATCTGGGTCAAAGTTGACCATCCTAGATACCCCTATCGTTACCCAAGCATCTACTGCTTCGCCATTCATTGCTGCAAGTCCAATGTAGCCCAGCTTCGCGCGGTTCTTGATGAGCGGGCGAATGCTGATATTGCCTTAGCTTTGCTCCACCCTGCTAGCATAGAGCGCTTCAATGGCCTCACGCGATATGTAAACACTAGCTGTAGAAGCGGCGCGGCAGAGCTAGCCACTGCGGTGCCGACTCTAGAGCGCAGTTACCCAGGCTTAATTCAGCCTAGAGGGCAAGAGGCAGGCAGCACCAGCAAGAGGAGCGCCGACCGATGGATGCAATGATGGCAGCACGTCACCCAACCCTCTGTTCCTGCCCTGATTGTACGGGGGCGCTCGAGGGGATACTGGAAGACGCTACCTGGCCGGTGCTGTGGCAGCAGGTGGATCGGAAAAGGTTGTGCGCCATCGTAATGCGCGACGGTTATACACCGCTACTCTTTCTGGAAATCGCCGACCGCATTGCTCAGTTGCAGTTGGGGCGCGGCGAACGCGCCCAGATAGCTGGTGAGCGAATACTGCAAAGGCTGGCCGCCTACACCCAGGGCGATTGCGGTCGTATCGCCGTGCAGCTGATGGCTAAAACCATTGTGCTGATGCGCGGCTGGCGCTCTCCTTCGCCCGGCGTATGGGTAAGGGATCTGCCAGCGGCGGCGGTGAAGTGTTGGTGGGAGAGCGGTAATGTCTGGCGGTGGAGTGTTGCACTCAGAGACAGGCCAAGTAGCGCAGTTGCCGGGCAGCGCGGGAGCGAGACGATGGGTAGCGGGGCAAGCCTGGTTGTAGCAATTGCCCAGGCCAATCGCTTCCTGGTGGCGGCTGGCCTGGCCCCCTGGGTCGAACTCGTCTGCGCCCGGATGGAAGCGAGGCAGCCAGGACTCAAGGTGCAGGTCTTCGGTGCGCCTATCGTGAGCGGTAGACACATTCACTATACCTTCAAGCTGACCGCCCCGGCTAACCAGAGCATTGCCGAGGAAGTGACCGAGCTGGTTCGAGGTAACTACTCCAACATCACGGACATCGCGGCCATCAGCTGGCGCGAGGATGATCTGCTGCGAGGTGAACCTAACACCCAATACTGCACCTTGATCGAGCCAGAAAGCGAGTACCCCTGCTTCGTACCTGACCAATAACCCCCACCACATCGGGACCTGGGTATTGATACCCATTGACTGCGTTCAGCAATATCACGCTCACGCCGCTTGAGTAGGTGATCAGGCCAGCGGCAAGCGGGAACGACTCCGCTTGCCAGCGCTGGCCTAGCCAGGAAGGGGCAGGATGGTTTATTAGCCCCATTAAAGAAGCGGAGGTGTGTGGTGGAGCAGACAATGGATTGCCAAGCGCGGGCGCGGGCGATGCGCCGTGAGCGCGAGAGGGCGGGCGGCCCGCAACTGAACATAGCACAGAAGCAGCAGTTGATTATACGGCAGAAAGGTCGCTGCCACTACTGCAAGACCGGCCTGACCAACTGCCAGATTCACTATGACCACAAGACCCCCTTGTTCAGGGGCGGAGATAACGGCCCCGACAACATTTGCGCTGCCTGCAAGGATTGTAATCTGCGTAAAGGCCGATGGCTGACCGAGGCAGAGTTCAAGCGCTGGCTGCGCGACTGCGCGGCGGCTCCTGATGGGTACTGGGTCTGTCGCCATCCCAAACATAAGAAATATGTCGGCACCAGGTTCGTGCCGATTGCCCAGTTCAATAAAGGAGATAGCTGGTGCAAGCAGTGCCGCGCCAGCTATGGTCGCCAATATTGGACCCTGCACGGCGAACGCATCAACGCGGAACGGCGCGACCGCTACGACAACGACCCCCAGTACCGCGAAGCGGAGAAGGCCCGCGCCCGCGAAGCGCACGCCAATAATGCCACTAGCATCAATGCGGCAAGGCGAGCACGGTACGATACCGACCCCAAGTATCACGCTCAGGCACTCGCCCGCGCCCAGGCAGGGCAGGAGCGCCGGAAGGCGGCGAAGCTTACGCCGGTGGGGTCAGTGCTTGGGGATGCCGGGTTGCTGCTGGTGTTCGCAACCCGGCGCGGTGGGACGGTCACATCAGATCAGCGGCTGGAGCAACTGGCGCAGGCCGCCTGAGTAGCATGATTGTTTCGTGAATGAAGCTAGCCAGAGGAGGCGCAGAGATGAGCTATGAAATAGAGCAGGAGGGAAGTAAGTTCCTCATACCCCGCGACAACCCGCCGCAGCCGTACACCCAGCCGTTGGCCGTGGATAATATGTTGACCCTCACCGCGCTACTCGCCACCGCATGGAATGCTGGCGTAGGGGCGATGTGGTCGCTCCTCCCAGAGGTTCATAGCGAACTCCAGGAGGCAGTGCGGTCGGGGAATCCTTACCCACTCGCCAGAGTAATGGGCTGGGAGCTGGAGCACGACCGCCAAAGCCGCGACATCATCGGCATCAAGCTGAACAAAGACCGCTGGAGCGGCGGGCGCTGGATATCTGCTCTGGAAGCAATGGCCCCGCTCGTTTCGGATGGCTCCTTCGTTGCCCTGAGCGGGGAGGATGGCTGGAGTTTGAGGATAGAGTTCTATGCGGGCCGTTCGCAGAGGGTGGAGTTGGTCGGCTCCAATCAGTTCCCTAGCTTCAGCAGGGAGTTGCGCGCCGGAGAGTTCTTTGTCTACCACTGCGTCAACCCGCTGCAGATGGTCGTGCCAAACGCCGATTACTGGCGGACAAACTGGGCGACTGACCTCTATCGCCTGGTCGCCAAAGTTAGCGCTCAAGATCCCGAGGGGGCGTGGCAGGTTACCCAGCACATCGACGGCGATTGGCGAGGGAACCCTGCCGTCGAGCCGCTCACTCAAACTCAGGTGCGCTCCAGCGCCGTTGGCGACGTGATCGTCGCGGCAGGCGGCGAGTGCTATATGGCCATGATGCAGGGCTGGCTTAAGTTGTGACACGGGCGGCCTCGCCACCGTGCTATATAGCTAAGGAGTCGTCGTTGGCAATGGGGTACTAACTGGCGTTGTTGTACCAAGCGGCACTGGGGTGCAGGAGTTGCTATTGGGACCGCACTGCGCTGATGTAAACTGGCGGGTGGCAAGGTCGAAAACGACAATTGCTCCGCCTGCAAAGGGGGCAATAATGTTGGTGGTTGGATCAATGTGAGCCTCAACAAGAGTAACTATAGTTCCATTCACCGAGGTAATCAGCATCGGTCCGACTTTGATGGGTGTATTGTAGATCTCATCATTCCCAGGGGAAGACCAATACAATCCTTTAAACACTACAACAAGTCCTTGGCTTGGGTCTTTTCCCGACGACCAACCATGTCCCCACAGTGCAGACCCTACTCCGCCAAGTTGGCTGTCTACCGTGCCACGCCAGTAGTTGAAAACATAATAAGCGGAGCCGCCGAACCCGACGGTATCGCTCAAAATCCCTAGCTGAGGGGTTGCAATTGGGGCGGTGGGGTAGGGGGTAAAGGTGGCACGTAGACTCATAGGTGTCTGAGCAATGGCAGTATCAGTCATGTCCCATATGGCCGCCGTAGGCGCTGCATGGGTAGCTACTATGGATAGATGTGTAGCAATTGCATTTACACCCGCTTGCTTGGTAGCGTCTATATCCATATGTACAGTATTCGTTGCTTGAGGCTGGGTGGCTACTACGCCAGAAGCGACAGTCGCTGCATGCTGATTGGGCTGTTCGCAACCAGCTAGGATGCCCAGACCAACCAAGATGCTCACCATGATCATCAGATTGCGCCTTTGTTGGTTGGAACGAAAGAATTTCAAGGGTAAGCGCTCCTTCCGTAATTCTCTTCATCAGTGAAGTTAGTATATATGGCCGATGTCAGTTGGTATTGTCAAATCCTGACGCGTTTTCGGGTCGGCATTGAGCTGCAACCACAACACTTGCCAGGCTTGTTCCGGACGGAACTGGCTAGCCGAGGGCTGAGAAGGATTGGGGCAGGTGGCATCACCACATTCAGTCATCAATCCAGCGAAGGTCATATGGCCGCCATATGTATTTATGCCATAGAGCTTTAGCAGGTACCATTTTCTCGCGTATTCATTTGTGTAAACTTCAGGCAAGGCAGCAGTATTAAGCACCCCATAAGCTATTTGGTAAAGCTGATCTGCTGACCATCTGGAGCAGCTATTGTCTGGAGTAATGGGGTTAGGAACAGTGCAAGGTGCGCCATCGGTGCTACCGTAATCATACAGCAACGAAACGCGGGTGAAGGCATATCCAGTCACCCAGTTATAGGTATCCGGATAATTAGTGACGGTAGGTGGAGCTGAACATCCGTTAGGTACGAAGCAGGGTTCAGCATCAATGCCTGCGGCTACCATCATCTCAGAATAATGCTTCGCACTAGCGTAATTCTGAACATTTGTTACCATGGTTGCCCAAGCGTGGGCATGGGCCAGAGTTAGGGCTGCTGGTGGAGAGCCCACTGGCAATCCAGTCTCGTCGTTACTTATACTTATAGTTATGGTTACGATTCCGGTGACTTGTGGTGCAGTATGCGTTGGGCAGAGCGGTCCAGGAAAACGTCCCTGATGATACCCAGCAGCAAACGCCTCCGACGCAGTAGCAATCTGATCAGTATTAGGTGTAGCATGAGTGTGAGTTATACGATTTGCAAACAAGTATGTGCCATACAATGCTGGCTGTCCTTTCGCCACAACTATTGGTCTGCCAAAATCGAGGACAATGATGCCAACATCCCCTCTCGCTCCAGCACTACAGCCAGCACTCGTAATAGAGGGAGTGTCCATAGTGTTTATGTAATAACTAGTAGATGTAGGGTATGGGGTAGGATTCGCATGAGGTGGGTTCGGAGCCGAGAGGTTCCCGATCAGCGCTGCGTCTGGTCCATTAGTGATTGCATAGTTACCTACTGCCCAGCTGCTGGTAATTGGCTGGCTAGCTGGCTGCGCGGCTACCGCAAGCAGCTGGTTTGCTATACCAGGATTTGGGCTATCAGTTATTCTATCCCAAAATGGACCGTCAATATCACTCGATCCGATGCCGTGCCACCTCAGGATGAGTGTACCTGAGCCAGTGCGAGGATTAGGATAGGTAGGGGTGGCGTTATGTGCATTGCTATATTCGCCGACTGTCCATACGTCTCTTTCACCAGTAACAAAAACGCTGTGCAATTCATTGTATGAGCTTCCTGGGCTATCTATATTCCTTCCATAATACCACTTCTTACTATCCCAGCGGGCGATCAGTGGCACATACTTGCTGCCATTGTAATACCCACCTACTGCCCAAATCTCATTGGGCAAGAAGGTATCTATGCCATTAAGAAAGGCATCCGAACTTGAGAATTGATAGATAGAGTAACTCGTCCAGCTGGCACCGCTGTACTGCAATAGGAGGGGCTGGCGCGTATTGCCTGATGAAGTGAAGCCTACAGCCCATACGCTATTGTTAGCATCTACAACCACGCTGTTGAGGGTTCCCGATGGAATCACGATGTAAGGGGGGCTTTTATCTTCCCAGGTAGTTCCAGTCCAGTGCTTGACTAGGGGGTGAGAAGTACCAGCATTAGCAAATGATCCTACCGCCCATACTTCCCTATATTGGGGTTGACCAGGGGAGTTAACAATAGTAGCGCCGAGCGCCACCCTGTTCAATGCCATCTGAGTCGTACCAGGTGTCGGTGTAGCTAGAACCGTCGCTGTCCAAGTTCCATTGCTCAAATGTTCCACCAAAGCACATGGGTTGCAGCCCGAGCCGCCACTCGCGTATGAAGTTCCCACCGACCAAACCTCAGATAGACCAGGAGTGGGATTATATGCCGCTACACTCGCAAGATGAACACTGGTAGCACCCGAAGGAGTGGGAACGATAACATTGGCCCATGTAGGGGTGGGGGAGCCGCTCAAGTGTTCAACCAGCGGTTGCCCTCCAATCGGGGTTGCACCAGGTGTTACATTGGCATCTCCTACCGCCCATATGTCAGCAGAGTTCGCGACCGAAACGCCATTCAGCACGCTATTACCAGAGCCACCAGGATTTGTGCTAAGACACCAGTTAGGTGCAGGGCAGGCAATGCCATTGCTAATTTTGGCGACGAAGGCATCACTATCGCCGCCGCCGAAGTTTTGCTGGAATGGGTCAACAGTAGGGAAGCCCGGGATCGGCGTGCCTGTCAAAGTTGGTGTTTCACTTGGATTAGGGTAAGGAATGTAAGTTTGACCTGTTAGGTAGACATTCCCGAAGCTATCTACCGCGATACCCAGTCCAATATCGCTACCATTACCGCTCAAATAGGTAGAGTAGCCAAGGGCTGTGCCGTCGCCAAGCAACATAGTGACGAATACATTACTTCCATTGTTAGAACTATGATTTGCTTGAATCGGATTATAAACAGGGAAGTTGGTGGAGTAGGTAAAGCCGATAATATAGGCATTGCCTGCTCCATCTATTCCTATGCTCTGACCACTGTCCCAATCTCCGCCTCCTAGATATGTAGAATAAACAATCACAGAACCATTCCCGTTAACCTTGGTAACAAATGCGTCATAAGGTCCGCCACCGTAGTTTGGCTGATAGGCCTTGACGGTAGGAAAGCTGCCACCGGTCGAACCGGTAACGTATGCAAAACCGTTACTATCGACTGCAACACCTAGCCCAGCGTCTTGACCGTTGCCACCCAGATAGCTAGAGTAAGCAAGACCGAGGTTAGGAGCTGAGTAGGTTAGCTTAGATACAAAAGCATCATCGTTACCACCATAAGTGGTTTGGAAAGATCCACTAACGACAGGAAAGTCGTTAGAGTTAGTTTCTCCAGTGACGTAAACATTGCCGCTACTATCTACTGCAATGCCTCTACCTTGATCATCAGAGGTTCCACCCAAGAGTGTAGAGTAGACTAGTGAATAGTCACCAACCGCCAGAGTGTTAATCTTTGCCACAAAGGCATCAGATGCTCGGACGGTATTCTGTCCCGCAAGGGGATTTCTGATGGGGAAGGCGTAATCCGAGTCGGTAAAACCAGTTATATAGGCATCCCCTTGGTTGTCTACTGCAATACTATACGATATCTCGTTTCCTCTGTTTATGTCGAAGCTATAGCCGCCGAAGTAAGTGGAGTATTGAATGGTCTGACCAGAAATATCTAGTTTGGTTATAAAAGCGTCGCTGGGACCGTTATAAACTGTTTGATAAGCATTTAGCAGAGGGAAGTCATTGGAGCTGGTGTTACCGCTCACATAAGCCGCACCTTGGCTATCTACGGCTACTCCATAACCGGCATCCGAGCCACTACCACCGAGGTAGGTGGAATAAACAACAGACGAGCCACTAGCACTCACTTTAGTTATAAAAGCATCAGTGAGTCCATGATAGTTGCGTTGATAAGCGTTTTGAGAGGTCGGGAAGTCCGTAGACATGGTTGAGCCTGTAACGTAAGTGTTACCCTGGCTATCTACCGCGATACTATGACCAGCGTCAGTGCCTGAGCCTCCCAAGTACGAAGAAAATGGTAGAATAGGATCAATGACAAGCTGCTGGCTATGATCATAAGCAGCTACGTTAAAGCTTATATTACCCGAAGACTCCAGTATATAGCTTCCAGCAACGTCTTTTCTCACGCCATTGATATCTTGGTAGATGTGGGGAGCAGGCTGGTGTATTTCGCCCGAGCTAGTGTGCAGTATCAACTCCCCTGCTTGCACATCGACTTGCTCCGCACCTGCTACTTCCATATGAATAATGCCGGGATTCGTACCAGGGGCAATCGCAAAGTCATATTCGATAGTGCTGTTTGTTCCATAGTAAGCGAGGTCAACACCAGGGTAGATACCTTTATACACAGTTTTAGCATAATTAGGTACGTTAGTATACCACTTCGTAGCATCATTACCAATAAAATAGTTGCTCTTGGTCAGAAGCTCCTCATCGCCCACAATCTGTGGAGCTGGGTTAGCGCCAGAAAAATGGAAGCGTAGCACAGTAGGTGAGGGTGAGATGTTGTTGTTAGAGAGACTGGGTGTGGATGTCATAGAGACTTGAGAGATGTGCTGATTACCTACAGTAGCAGAGTGAGCAAGGACCATCACTACTTCGTCGGAAGTGAAAAACATAGAATAACCTGTACCATGTGCTAGAAAGTGAACAGATGGGTCAGTTTGCCCTACATTTTGCTCAAAGCGGAAGGGGAGCTTACCGAAAGTTGCGGCTACTTTCTGATTTTGGTTTGCTGAAGGCGTATTCTGATCGGCTACTGATCGAGGTTGTTGGTCTGATGTTGGTGCTGGTGTAAAAAATATCACAAGGAGTATCAGTGTGGCGGAGCAAACGATGCTGTTTCTTATTGTTTTATCCAACGTCTTATCCATTAATGCTACTCCTGCATCTTAAAGATGAGTTATGCCTACTCTTAGTTGAAGCAATTGGGTTTGTGGCAAAAAGAATTTTTTGACCTCTTTGGTGTAGAATTGTTAACTTCCTTTTTTCTCTAAAAGCATTGTATCATAACAGCCTATGTATGTCAATGGTATGAGGTGTACCCCATCGTCTGACAGCAAACTACCGGCCTAGTAGGTGGTAGCTGCTCCTTTCTTCTCGCTAATGGGGTTCGGTTGGTTGGTACTCACCGCTGCACTCGCCCAGTATACCTCGGCTGGCGTGCGGTAGCCAAGTGCTTGATGCAGCCGCCCTTCATTGTAAAATCTGAGGTAGCGGCTCAATCCCGCTCGGGCGGCGCGGGGGGCTGTCGTATTCGTTCAGATACACCTCCTCGTACTTGACGCT
>JANXYP010000401.1 GCA_025355955.1 Chloroflexota bacterium | reverse complement strand
CCCATGCTCAAACGACTGTTGTGCAAAGTTCAAGGGGATTTCCCCATCATAGGGGCAATCTAGTTGTTGTTCCACGCTCACGTTCTCACGCCAGAGCTTGCCAAAGCCGCGTACTGGGGATGGGCTAAAACAGTTGTGCCCAGACATCGATGGCGCCGCCGGTGGCGCGATGTTGTGATAGCGCCATGTATAGTAGTGCTGCCCGACATTGCCCATCTGTGCCTTAAAGCCCGCAGGGGCATCTGGCACATAGGTGAGTATTCTGCGCTGATAAGCCTGGATTAGCACTGCCACATTGGGAACCCCATTTATCTTCACACTTGCCCAGTAAGCATCGGTGATCGGGTAGCCCGTGGCATAGGAGTATGGCGCACTCAGCGGCGCATTTAGCTGCTTACCGTCCTCAATTATGGGGCCGCTTGCATTGAGAAAATCCCAAAACACGTCAGGGATATTGTGTCCAGTCGTATCCTCGTAATAAGCATATTTTACGCTGTAATGATCATACCTGCTGTCTTGGGTAATCAGCCCCAGGCGGGTGATGGAGAGATCTACCAGATCGCCATGCCTTGCGCCATCAGTCTGAGTGGCAGAAGTGAGGCTAGCGTAGGTGGGAGCACTAGGGTCATCTGGATCACTCGCCAGGTTGATCGCGGCAGGCCCGCGGTCGACAAATTTATCGTTGCCCACCTGCATCCGACCAGAGATTAGTTCTTCAGCAAGCAGGCCATTCGTGACGTAGAAGGGGTCGGACTTATTAGCCTGGGGGTTGTTGATCTCCATGCGGCTCTTGTCGAAGTATTGTACCAGCCGTTTGCCGTCCGCTCCCTCAGCATAATCTTCATAGATTGCGCCACTATTCGGATGTGGCCCCCAGTAGTAGCCGCGGCTAACCGCGCCACTAGCTACCAGTGCGTCGGTGCGTTGCCAAATCCCGGCAAACGCAGGGTCAGCAAAGTCCGGGCCAGCGGTTGAGGCGCTGGGGGCGCTGACAACAACCAGTACCAAGCTGAGGATTTGGATAAGACTACCAAGATATTTTACTCTCAACTATTTGTCCCTCCAGCGACAGTACGTGGCCTTGCCTCCACCCAGCGCAGCAGCAACGCGCCAAGCAGGAACAGCAGCGCGGCAATCACCAGCAGCACGCGATAGCCGAAGCCGGTGCCGGGGTTGGCGGCGTTGAAGATGTCGGCCACTGGCCCGCCCAGCAGCCCGGCCAGCGCCAGCGACCCCGCCCCCGCCAGGTTGGACAGGCCCATGAACTTGCCGGTCTCGTCGGGCGGGGCTACGTCAATCGCGTAAGCCCAGTCAATGCTGCTGAACGCTCCCCAGCCCGCCCCCAGCAACGCGCCGAACACGATTACCTCATTGAACGAATGGGCGAAGGCCAACCCCATCACTCCTACCGCGCCAACGATGCAGGCCGCCACGATCAGCTTGCGCCGCCCGATGCGATCAGAGAAGTGCGAGGCGGGATAGACCACCAGCAGGCTGATCAGGATGATGATGCCAACCAGGCCGATGAACGCGCTGCCGGGATCCTTGATCTTCAGCGCGTCTTGCAGGTAATAGAGCGCGAAAGTCGTCACCATTGCCGGGCAGGTCAGAATAATCAGGCGCGACAGCACCAGGATAGTGAAGCTGCGCTCGCGGCGTAGGTCGCTGATTAGCCCCCAGCTAATCCTGCCCAACCCGGTGAAGCTCACCTCGCGGACGAAGGGTAGCTCCTGCTCGATGATGCCCCAGCGGCCGGTCGGCTTACGCTGCATATCGGGAGCATGGCTATCCTCCTTCACCAGCAACAGTGTGGGCAGCAACACCAGCAGCTTGACCACGGCGAAGATGATGAAGACGAGGGCGATGCTGTTCAGGTCAACCAGCAGCAGCTTGGCGACCACGAAGCCGCTAGCGTTGCCGCTAATCTGGGCAATTGCCATGCTGCCCGATGCCCGTCCGCGATTCTGTGGCGCGACGCGATCGGGCATCAAGCCCTGGTACGGCCCCATCGCCACGTTGTCGGCCAGTTGCAGCAGCGCGGTGCCGAGCAGCAGCCCCCACCAGCTAGCCACCATCATCATGCCGAGCAGGACAATTACCTCGACCAGCGTGCCAAGCGCGATAAAGGGACGGCGCTTGCCCCAGCGACTGTGGTTGCGGTCGCTCAAAGCCCCTGCGACTGGCTGCACCACAATCGCCACGATCATGCCCGCGCCCGTCACCAGCCCCAGCGCGGTGCCGACGATGTGGTTGTCCACAAATCGCGCATTTAGCACTGGCAGCACGATGCCGTTGTAGCCACTCCATAGGAAGGTGATGCCAAACCAGTAGATGCTGATCCACAGGTAATCCCACCAGCGCATCGGTTGCGGCTGCGGCTTTAGCGCGTCACTGCTAACAGCCCGCTGCGCCACGCTGCTCTTCTCTTGTTCGACACTGTATGCCATAGCGATCCCATTTCTTGCACAATCTGAGCCACGGCATTATAACCGCTTGTCCGCGTTTGGGGCAAGTAATACCAATTAGCCTTGGTGCTGCTATAATTTCTGTAGGGGCGAACCGTTGTTCGCCCTGGCTCAATCTATAACGGCACCATCGCTAATTGGTATATGGCAAGCTCTCCCCTCACCAACCTACCCACAGGGAACCCCACAAGGGGGTTTCCCCGCTGGGGAGATGCTTTTGGCTTATGGTATACGATGGGCATTGGGGTAATACCAATTAGCCTTGGTGCCGCTATAATTTCTGTAGGGGCGAACCGTTGTTCGCCCTGGCCCAATTTATACTATCTGCTCGGCTAATTGGTATAAGCATGACGAAACCGATGCGCGTGGCGTTCTGGCAATGCGATCGGTAGGGGCGAACCGTTGTTCGCACTAATTGGGTGTGTGTTGCAAGTTATTGGCTCGCTAGCTCGCGCACCAGGGCGGGCCACCGCCCGGCCCCTACGTTTACCTAACAACGTGTATTACATCCTGGCCGGAATCGGACTTGACGGCGGGCGCTAAATCGTGTATGATTTAGTCCTGCAAGCATATTGACGATGACTCATCCGCTTTGAAATTGCCCCGTGCCGTGACGCTACCCTGGCCATCCGGCAGTCCTCGATTTACCCGCCAGTCGCCGTGACGCTACTCTCAGCCATCCGGTCTGCCCCGTGCCGTGACTCCTCTCGCTTTGGGATGACACCCGGCCTGCGGTTATTTCACTTGCGCCGTGACGCTCTACGAGCAGCCATCCGGCCATTGATGAATTCCGTATTGGGGCGTAAGCTGCGCCCAAACCAAGCCAAAAAGGAGATTTGCACATGACCGCAGTAGCAGAACCAACCACACTGCCGCAGACGCAGGGTGGCAATCAGCAGAATTACGATGTCAAGGATATGGCCTTGGCCGACAAGGGCAAGCTACGCATCGAGTGGGCCGAGGCCCAGATGCCGGTGCTGCGCCAGATTCGCGCCCGCTTCGCCGCCGAGCAGCCGCTCAAGGGTATCCGCGTTAGCGCCTGCCTGCACGTGACCACCGAGACCGCCAATCTAGCCCGCACCCTGAAAGAGGGCGGCGCGGATGTCGTACTCTGCGCCAGCAACCCGCTCAGTACCCAGGATGATGTCGCCGCTAGCCTCGTGCGCGACTTCGGCATCCCCACCTACGCGATCAAAGGTGAGGACACCGACAGCTACTATCGCCACATCCGCGCCGCAATTGCCCATCACCCTCATGTGACTATGGACGACGGCGCAGACCTGGTTTCGTCGCTGCTGTTCATTAGTCTCAACCGCCTGGCCGACGTACACCCCGTTGTCGCCGAGTGGGCCAGCCACCTCAGCGAAGATGAGCGCAAGGCCATCCACGACGAGATTATCGGCGGCACTGAGGAGACCACCACCGGCGTGATTCGCCTGCGGGCGATGGAGCAGGACGGTGTACTCAGCTTCCCGGTTGTCGGCGTAAACGAGAGCGACACCAAGCACCTGTTCGACAATCGTTATGGCACCGGCCAAAGCACCCTCGACGGCCTGCTACGGGCGACCAACATCCTGTTGGCAGGCAAGAAGATCGTGGTAGCCGGTTACGGCTGGTGCGGTCGTGGGGTTGCCAGTCGCGCAAAGGGGATGGGCGCACACGTGACCGTGACCGAGATTGACCCGATCCGCGCTCTCGAAGCGATAATGGACGGCTTCACCGTCGCCCCAATGCACGAAGCTGCCACCAACAACGATGTCTTCCTTACCCTTACCGGCGACCTGCACGTACTGGACGAGCAGCACTTCAATGCCATGCCCGACGGCGCGATTATAGCCAACAGCGGCCACTTCAACGACGAGATCAACATCCCCGCACTGGAGAAGATGGCAGTCAGCAAGCGCACGGTGCGCGAGTTCGTCGAGGAGTACACGCTGCCCGACGGTCGTCACATCTACCTGCTGGGCGAAGGTCGCCTGCTCAACCTGGCCGCCGCCGAAGGCCACCCCGCCAGCGTGATGGACATGAGCTTCGCCAACCAGAGCCTGGCCGCCGAGTACATAGTCGCCAGCGGCAAGAGCCTGGATAAGCGCGTCTATGTGCTGCCCAAGGAGCTTGACAGCGAGATCGCCCGCCTCAAGCTGGCAACCATGGGCATCGAGATTGATACGCTCACTCCCGCGCAGCAGAAGTACCTTACCTCGTGGGAGAGTGGCACGTAGGCCGGATTTTGTAGGGGCGAACCGTTGTTCGCCTTGCTAGGTGAAGCGCTGAGTTGTGGGTCGCAGATGCGGCCCACAATTTGATTATACCGATCACAATAGCAAAAAGCCCCCAGCGGGGGTTGGGGGGGAAATCTTGAAGCGCCAATGATGCTGGGGTAAGCACCTCACCGTAAACCTGCCTGCCCTGGCATTACCGCCTGGCGACATTCTCCCCCAAACCCCCGCTGGGGGCTTAGTATTACAGCCTCACTTGCTGGGCAACATAGCATAGTTACGATTGGCTTTGACACAGGGCGGCAGGGCGTATGCGATTCGCCCCTACACCATTCTGGTGCATTAACGCCAACTGAGGCTGTAATACTAAGCCCCCAGCGAGG
>JANXYP010000260.1 GCA_025355955.1 Chloroflexota bacterium | reverse complement strand
CAAAAAGCCCCCAGCGGGGGTTGGGGGAGAAATCTTGCCTGGCGTTAATGCTACGGGCAGCAGGCTTTGCGCTTACCCGTAGCATCATTGCGCTCAAACATTCTCCCCCAATCTCCGCTAGGGGCTTAGTTAATCAAACTCAGCACTGATCACGGCTTGTGGATGATGCCCTCATACACAATCTGGGCCATCTCGTCGCGGCGGATGTTGGCGTTAGGCAGGAAGGTGTGGTTGGGGTAGCCGTTGATTACGCCCGCGTGGTAAGCGGTCTCGATGCTCACGTAGAAGACATTAGACGGCGGCACATCGGTGAAGTCCTGCTGTCCGCCAGCCGGGGTAATCAGCAGATAATGACCGGCATTGACGACTAGCTTGGTGAGCTGGCCGCGGGTGATGGGCAGGTTGGGCAGGTAGCAGGGAGTACCCACACCGTGCGCGGTGCAGCTAGCGGGGTCAAAGCCGCTGAGGATACCGGCATGGTAGCCGGTTTCGATGTAGAGGTAAGCGAAGTAGCTGGATGGCACGTCCACGAAGTCTTGCGTGGTGGGGGTGAAGAGCGGCGTGCCGAAGCCGAGCACGACCACTTTGGCGAACTGGCCGCGAGTGGAGGTGCCTGCGGGTGAGTAGTGAGTCTGGTCGGTGCCGTTGACCACGCCACGGCAGTTGAGGTAGTGGATAGCGTTGTAGAAGATATTGCCAGTGACATCAATGAAGGGGTTGGGGCAGTCGGTGGGGGTGACACTGGGCATCGGCGTGTTGGTGGTAGTCATGGTGCTAGTTGCCATTGGCGTGTTGGTTGCAGTAGGCGGCACCGGGGTAGCCGTGCTGGTGGCGGTAGGTGGCACCGGCGTGGTGGTAGCAGTGGGCGGTGCGGTTGTGGGGGTGGCGGTTGGCGGTGTGCCTGTTACGGTTGGCGTGGGCGTGCCGATAATTGGGCTGTAGCGCGAGCTGTAAATGTCTTCGTTGGTGCCGCTGCGGGTGTCGGTCCAGACGGCATAGGCGTAATCGTTGACCGAGGCGACGTTGATATAGTCGCCAGCCGCGCCGTTCCAGCCCGAACCCTGGGGGATGCCAACGTTCAGGTCGCTAGAAGCGTCGGTCACTTGCTCGTCAGCACTCCAGGTTACGCCATCATTGGTGGAGTGGCTGGCATATATATGGAAGGTGTTGAGCGCGCTGGGGAAGTCGCGGTCATCGTACCAGATCGCGTCGAAGCGGCCATTAGGCGCGGCTGAAACCCAGGGTTCGACCTGATAGCTGGAGCCTGCGGCGTTGTGGGGGATGCGAGCGGGCGCGCTCCAGGTGGTGCCATTGTTGGTGCTGCGGGCAAAGTAAATATCATCCTTGCCATCGCGGCCATCAGCCCACACCGATACCAGCGTGCCAGTGGCAGTGGCGACGGTGGTGGCAGGCACGGTGCTCAAGCGCCATTGTGAACCAGGCACGCCGTTGACATCGGTGATGTTGAAGGCGGCACTGCTGGTGCCGAAGCTCGCGCCGCCATCGGTGGAGATACCCATGGCAACCTGGCCTCCGCCATCATTCCAGGTGGCGATGACATGGTGGTTGTTCATCACCACCGGCATCGAGAACTGCCCGCTATCGAAGCTGCCGTTGCTGACCGCCACTGCGCCGCTGCCCGGTGGGTTCCAGGTCACGCCGCTGTCGCTCGACCACTTCTCGACGAAGGTTGGGCCTGCGGAGAAATTGGTCCAGGTTACGTATATCCGATGGTAATAGGGGCTGGCGGGGTCGAGGTCAATCGCGGTCCACTCCTTGTCGGTGCCACCGATGCCGGGGGCAACATTGACTGCGGCAGTGGGCCAGGTCAGTCCGCCGTCGGTGGAGCGGGCGACCAGCAATTCGTTCGAGGAGGTAGGATTAGCATTATTGTAGCCGATGATGGTGACGAAAACGTTGTTGTTGTCGCTGAAATTGACCACCGCATCGCTCTGCTGCGGCAGGGTATTGTCGGGCATGGGGATGTGGGTCTGCACCGGCCAGCTTGCGCCGCCATCGGTGGAGGTTTCGATCCACACTTCCTTGGTTTCGGTGTTGGGGCCGGGGGCGCGTCGCTCATCCTTCGAGGCGGAGACCACGTTGAGGTGGTTCAGCGGGTTGATGGCGACGGCTGGCTCCTGCTGGGCATACGTGGTATTGTCGGTGTTGACGCGCGAGTTGGGGGCGCTCCAGTGGGGGTCGTTGG
>JANXYP010000236.1 GCA_025355955.1 Chloroflexota bacterium | reverse complement strand
GGCGACAAACCCTACCTTTTTACTCCGTTGCATCTTGACCTCTCCGCCAGCCCAGCAACGACAACTGCGGGCGGCATCAATCACAACAGTTACTACACCCTACCACTCGGCGCGGTGTTGCCGTAAGGCCGCTGCTACTATAACCCATAGGGAGGGGGCTTTGTCAAGTGAATCGGGGCGGTACTTTCGGGCTATTTCCTTTATAGTACCTGCTGGCAGCAATGGCGCGGAAGTTCGCACCCTGGTTGCAAACTCCCCTTGCCCGAATGTGGTATAATCCGAAGTAGACATAAACCCCAACTATTTGCCCTAGCCCCCGCAATCCCCCTCCCCTATATCGGGGGAGGGCCGGGGAGAGGGGCAGCGGAGCATCCATGTACGAGTTTCTGCAACCTGGCACCGTGTTGAAGCGGCGCTACAAGGTAATCAAGGTAATCGGCGGCGGCGGGATGGGCGCAGTCTATCTCACCGACGATACCCAGACCTCCGCGCCGGTCGCATCGGCGGGCGGAGGTGGGCTGCGCGTGGCGATCAAGGAGATGCGTACCGATACCGACGACCCCGAAGATGCCCGCCAGAACCTGGTCTTCTTCCAGCGCGAGGGCGACCTGCTCAGTACCCTCGACAACCCCAACCTGCCGCACGTAACCGACTATTTCGTGGAGGGTGAGCGTCACTATCTGGTGATGGATCTGATTCCCGGCGAGAGCCTGGAGAAGAAACTGGAGCGGCTCGACGGCAAGCCGATGCCCGAAGCGGAGGCCCTCGGCTACGCTATCCAGGTGTCCGACGTGCTGCAATATTTGCATACCCAGAAGCCGCCGATCATCTTTCGCGACATCAAGCCTGCCAACATCATGGTGATGCCCAGCGGCCAGGTCAAGCTGATTGACTTCGGCATTGCCCGCACCTACAAGGGCGCAACCCAGCGGCACGATACGGTGGCGATGGGTACTGCCGCCTACGCCCCCTACGAGCAGTTTGGCAAGGGCCAAACCGATGCCCGCTCCGACATCTATTCGCTAGCCGCCACCCTGGTGCATCTTCTCACCGGCAAGCCACCCATTCCCGCCACCACCCCCACCCAGGCCAGCCTCAAGGCGCTCAACTCGCGCATCTCGCTGCCTACCATTCGCCTGCTGATTCGGGCCATGGATCGGAACATGGACAAGCGCCCCTCCACTGCCAAAGAGTTCAGCGACGAGCTACGCAAGGCGCTGGGCAAGCCGTTCGTCGCCCCCACATCGCCACCTCCGCCCACCCCTGAGCGACCAGCCGCGCTGCAGTCGGTCTTTCTGCCCCCACAGGCCGCGTCCACGCCGATCAGTAAACCTGGCCCGCCGATCAGCCAGCCAGTGGGCCAGTCGGTGTTCATCAACCCGCCCGCCGCGCCCGCGCAATCGGTGTTCATCAACCCAACCCCCGCTACCCAGGCGGCGCCAGAGCGTCCGCCTTTCGCCCCCCCCGCTGGCCGCCTTTGCCCCCGCTGTGGGCATACCAACAAGCCCGATGCCCGCTTCTGCGGTTCGTGTGGCCTAACCCTGGCGGGCGATGTTTCCGCCCGCCTCATCGTACTCGGCAGTGAGGGTGCGGTGATGTTCGAGCAGACCCTGCCCACCACTTTGCAGCGCTACACCATTGGCCGGCGTAGTCCCAGTCGCAACATCTACCCCGACCTCGACCTTACTTACATGGATCCCCGCGCCTACGTATCCCGCCAGCACGCCGAGATCCGCCGCGAGGAGGGCGCGTACAGCGTCGTCGACCTGGACAGCGAGAACGGCACCTATATCAACGAAACCCGCCTGCGCCCAAACGTGGCATACACCCTGCACAACGGCGACATCTTGCGGGTGGGGCGCGTGCAATTGCGCTTCAGTCTCGCGGTATAGTATAATAGCCCGCGAACACCAGCCCTTGCGGCGGTTGATCGCTAATCAATGTAGGGGCGCGTGGCATACGCCCTGCCGATTGACCCCAGCATTAGAGGAGGAAAGAAAGTATGAACTTGCCCATCCGGCAAGCCTGGAAGTCTGGACTACTCACCGTCGCCGTGTTGCTCGGCGTAATGCTGGCGGTTGCCCTGGGCCTGGCTCCCGCCGCCGCCCAGACCCGCACACTCACTGGCACCACCACCCTTACCAGCACAGTCGCCGCACCCATCACTGCCACCAACTCCACAACCACGACGGCGGCCACCCCGCTTAGTGTGACAGGCGCGACCACCCCGCTTAGTGCGACGGGTGCGGCCACTGGCGCGACTGCAGTGATCACTGCTACCTCGAACCAGAAGCCGACTACCCCGACGCTAAATCCCAATCTGCCCGCCAACGTGTTCACCGGGGTTGCGCCTACCGACGACCCCAGTGATGTCGTCCCTGCCACTGATCTCCCGCCCGGCCCACTTACCCCGGCAGCGGCGACTCCGCAGGCAGCAGTCAATTTCAGCCAGGACACGGCCCCGCTCGGCTCTTGGCCGGTGACAATTGCGCTCGTTCTTATTGTGTTGGGGGTTGCCTGGGGCGCATACCAGTTCCTGCGTAAGCCCGCATTGCTGCCCGCCGATGCAGAGGGCGCTATGTTGGTCAAGGTTACGCCGCCCGACGAGCCGAAGGCGGTTGCCCCGCTCACCAATGTGGCGGCCACCACCGTCGTCGTTGATAGCGTCAAACCGGAAGCGGAAGTCGCGGCTGCGACTGCGGCTGCCGTTGCTGTCGCCGCGCCCGTCACGCCGGAGTCCGTAACTTGCTCGAACTGCGGCACCGCCAACCCCTGGGATGAACTGCACTGCACCAACTGTGGCGCGGCCCTCGATGCCGACAAGCAGAACGCACTGGCCGAAGGCACTGCTACCGCTGCTGCTGCCCCCGCCGTAATCGCGCCGCTAGTCGCCCCCAGCGTCGCCGCTGCCCCGCCGGTGGCCCTACCGCTCGACCTGCCCGACGAGCAGTTGCCCTATCTCGAAACTCTCAGCCGCGCTGATGAGCAACTGGAATACGTTCTCGACCGCACCTATATCACCATCGGTCGCGCCCGCACCAACGACATTGTAATTGATAACTCGTTCGTCGGTTGGCAGACCGTTTCGCCCTATCACGCCGAGTTGCGCTACCAGAACGGTAAGTTTGTTTTGGTAGACAAGCAATCCGACAACGGCAGCTTTGTCAACCGCGTGCGTACTGGCAGCAACGTGTTGGAGGACGGGATGTCACTCTCCTTTGGCAAGGTGGAGTTTATCTATCGCCAGCCAGCCTAGCTGTGCTGAGTGCTGATGGTATGGGTAGCAGATCCCCCTCCCGCCGGGAGGGGTTGGGGTGGGT
>JANXYP010000198.1 GCA_025355955.1 Chloroflexota bacterium | reverse complement strand
CAAACGGAAACACACGTAGGGGCGGGCGGTGGCCCGCCCTGCTGACGTACATCAATGCCCATCGCAACCAACAACCTTAGCGTAGAGGCGGGCGGTGGCCCGCCCTGCTGACGTACATCAAAGCCCATCGCAACCAACAACCTTGGCGTAGGGGCGGGCGGTGGCCCGCCCTGCTGACGTACATCAATGCCAATCGCAACCAACAACCTTAGCGCAGGGGCGTATCGCATACGCCCGCTTGAAGCGCATCAAAGCCCATCGGTAGCATCAATGCTGGCGTAGAGGCGCATGGCATAAGCCCATATGAACCGCATGGAACTTTGGCTACCGCAGCAGCGTCTCTCTTGTATAGATACTGAGAGGAGAGGTAGATGAACAAGCTAAAAAGAGGGCTAGTTACCGCAGCAGTCGTGATCGCCAGCCTGGCATTGAACGCCTGCGACAGCTCCCTGATCGGCGGAGCGACCCCGACTGCGACTCCTCCACAAATCACTGCACGTGATGTAGAAGCCGCAATGGAAGGAGTCAAAAGCTATTACATCCACTTCCTTCAATCGAGGATGAATAACTACGATGTATACGACGGGCTTTTCGATGTGGCGAATGCCAGAGCAGCCATCACCTATACGGGATGGTTGAACACCAGCATTAACTACAAGGAAATAATTATCGGAGACAACCAATACATCAACCAGAACGGACAATGGCGCGAACAAGACGGTGGCACACGGGTAACCAGCCTAATCACTGGCACTATCTATGGCATGATTGCAGATTTGGGCGAAGCATCTATTACAGGCACAGAGTCCTTCAATGGCGTTAATTGTTATGTTTACTCCTATGCTGGTGGTATTCCTACTGTAAGCCTTAGCCTGTCTTCATACTGGCTGGGAGTGCAAGACCTCATACCGCGAAGGATAACTGCGTTCAGATCTTCCGAGGTTCCTAGCACCTATAGTCTCGAAATCAGCATCAGCCACATCAACGAGCCAGTTAATATCCAGCCCCCAGCCTTGAAGTAACCCTCAGCATTGATAGAAGTAAGCCGCCGCTAGCCACTCCGCATCGGCGAGTGTGGTTAAGCGCGGCTTTTCTTTTAGGCTTTAGCCATTTGCATATTTCGCACGAGTGTTCTATAATACTGCTGCGAGGCACAGTTGAGCTCAGGGGTGAATCGCACTCGCCCCGCCTGGCAAGAGAGGAGCAGAGCAAATGGCAGACATCAACCTCACCTGGCCGCAGGTTCTCGCCTGGCGAGTGGCCCAGCAGCACCTCGACAAACCCGCACCCCGCGAAAAGATGTTCGAGGTGGTGAGCCGTATCTGCGGCTTGCAGGCGCAGGTGATGTCGGCGGCGGCGCTGGCCCTGTCGGCGCGGGTCGCCGACATCACCCCGGATGATGTTGCGGCTGCCCTTTGGACAGAACGCAGCCTGGTCAAGCTGTGGGCCATGCGCGGTACACTGCACCTCATGCCCGCCCGGGACATTCCCATCCTTGTCGCCGCAACGCGCCCCACCCGCCGCAGCTATATGCGGGCTGGTTGGCTCGAATATTACGGCATCAGCAGCGACGAAATGCTGGCCTTTCTCGAAGCCGCCCGCACCATCCTCAGCGACCAGCCGATGACGCGGCTGCAATTTAGCGAGGCTGTCTTGGCCCAAACCGGCGCGGCAGGATTGCGCGAGGCGTTGCTGTCCGGCTGGGGTTCGGCCCTGAAACCGGTCTGCTACCATGGCTATCTCTGCTTCGGCCCATCGCAGGGCCAGAACGTTACCTTCGTCCAGCCCCGCCATTGGTTGGGCGAGTGGCAGGATATAGATGAGGAATACGCCATCGCCGAGGTAGTGCGCCGCTATCTCCACGCCTACGGCCCGGCTGCGGCGGAGGATTTCTCGTTCTGGTGGGGGGTAGCGGTGGCGGAAGCCAAAAGGATGTTTCAGCGCATAAAGGATGAAACCGTTGCGGTGGAAGTCGAAGGCAGATCGTGCTGGGCGCTGGCTGCCGATCTGCCGCGAATTGAAAAGGCCACTATTGCGGCAAACGTGCGCCTTCTGGGAAACTTCGACCCCTATATACTGGGCGCGGGCCGCAGTCGCACCGCGATCGTCCCTGAAGGGAAGATGGCGCGGGTCTTTCGCATCGCAGGCTGGGTCTCGCCGGTCGTTCTGGTGAATGGCCTGGTCGCCGGGGTTTGGCATTACACCCAGCAGCGCAAGGGAATTGATATAAGGGTCGAGCCATTCAGCCCTCTTATCGCCGAGGTCGCGGCGCAGGTAGCGGCTGAGGCCGAGCGCATTGGCCGCTTCTTCGGCAGCCCAGTCGCGCTCTCTTATGGGTCGGTGAACTTCGGCAAGCCGCAGGCTGTAGAAGAAGATTGACAACCGCACCTTAATCAATCAACATCAGCACTCAGCACTCAGCACTCAGCACTCACCATGCGCCACATCATCGTAGACGGCTACAACGTAATTCGCCGCGACCCTGCGCTCACTGCGCTGATTAGCGGGCCGCAGGGATTGGAACGCGCCCGCGAGGCGCTGATCACCCGGCTGGGCGGTTCGCCGCGCCTAGCGAAGGATGCGCTAACCGTGGTGTTCGATGCCGCCAACGTGGCGGGGCGCAGCAGCGAGAGCATCGAGCGGCGCAGCCCCCGCCTGCGGGTAATCTTCTCCGCCAGCGGCGAGATTGCCGACACGGTAATCAAACGCCTGGCCGCGCAGATGCTGGCCCGCCGCGAACCTGGGGTGGTGGTGGTTACCGAGGATAACGACATCCGGCTGGCGGTGGCCGAGGCGGCTCAGTTCTACGACCTCGATGCCCGCCTTGCCAACCTTACGCCGCAAGAGGAAAACCGCGCCCGCCCCCGTCGCCACAGCATCAATGCCAACTTCCAGGCGGGCGGCAAGGGCAGCGACGGCAAGGATAAGGACAGTGACGCAGACGAGGCCGCACCGCGCAAGGGCAAGAAGGGCAACGCCCACAAGCGCCCCAAGAAGGAGCGGCGACAAGGGCCGGGCGATTTGCGATGGTTAGTGCTGAGTGCTGAGGTTTGAGGTTTGAGTGTAAGCGGCCAACGGATAAACAGATGGCTGGGGTAGGGGCGCATGGCATACGCCCGCTTGAGGCGTATCAATGCCCATCGAAACTAACCAACTCGCCCAGCAAGCTCCTCTCCCCTTGCGGGAGAGGCTGGGCGAGGGGTGATGGTGAAGCGCATAAATGCCAATTGTCGGCATCCACACCGCCCAAGCCCTTCCGCGCCTTCCGCGATTCCAAACAAGGAACAACCATGAGTAATTCAATCGCCTTCGACCAGGCCGCCGATTACTATGATCAGACCCGCGCCGTGCCACCGGAAGTCGAAGCTCAGGGCGTGGCGGCAATTGCCGAGGCCCTGGGCCTTGATGAGGGGATGCGGGTGCTGGAGGCCGGGGTCGGCACCGGACGTTGGGCTATCCCCCTAGCTGGACACGGCTATCGCTATCATGGGGTTGACCTTGCCATGCCGATGCTGCGTAAGCTGGTTGGCAAGCAGCAACCTGATGAGCATCCTATTATCTTGACCCAGGGCGACATTACCAGCCTGCCCTACCGCGATGGCAGCTTCGCGGGTGTGCTTGTGGTTCACGTCTTCCACCTCGTTCCCAACTATCGCCAGGCAATCGCCTAGCTACGCCGTGTGTTGCAATCGGGCGGGGTGGTGGTAGCCGTGAGTGACAACGTGCCGCACGCTGGCGACATTCGCAACCACTTGCTGGACAAGCTGGATGAGTTGCTGCAGGCACAGGGTTATAAACAAGAAAGTTCCACTAGCCCTAGCTGGCAAGAGATACAAGCAGTGGCCGCGGTAGGCGCAGCGCAGGTTGACGATTATACCGCCTTCACCTGGGCGATGCCGACCACCGTTCACGCCGAGTTCGACTACATCGTGGCCCGCCGCTGGAGCGCGCTCTGGCCGATACCAGAAACCGCCTTCCAACCCGCATTGGCCGCGCTAAAAAGCTGGCTGGAGGCGGAATACGATATGGATGCGCCGATCGAGCGGGAGCGGGATTTCAGGATTATGCGAGTGCGGTTCTGAAGCAGCATCCAATTACCCACCACTATCTGTTGGTTGGGGTAGTGGGGTTGGTAGGGGAGTCGGGACAATGACGGTTCCAAGTTGCTGCAGTGAGGTATATTTGTTGAACTCACTGTAGACAACATTCAGGTTCAGGCCGCCCCGCGACATCAGCCTGTAAATCAGCGGCCCGTTGGCACCAGGGCCGACCCAGAAGTTCAGATCGAGACGAGAGTCGTTGGTTTTAATCTGATAGTGGCTGACCGTCTGCCCAGCTAGCTGTTCAGTGCCGACCAATTGGGGATCGCTGCTCATTGGCGCTGGCTCACCCACAAAGTTCTCAAAGTCAGCGTTGGCGCTAGTCGCCCAGATATGTCCGCCGTTCGTATCCTCCATCCACTGTCCGCCCTTATCCCGAACATATAGAGTGCCATCGAAACGGGCAACATCGCTATCAGCACGCAGATCGCTACCGTCATTAACTACGATATGATAGCTGGTGAGTCTGCGTATATTGGTGAAAGCAGATTTGAGTAGTTTGGTCGGCTCAATCCCCGGCGTGTCGGTGGGGTAGGGCAGACGTGGCGTACCTGCTGGTGGCGCAGTGACTATTGGCGGCAGCACCGTCGGCGTGCCATCGCCTTGGTGCCCATAGCCATAAGCATAGATTTCGTAGTTGAACTGATCTATCGCCAGGGCGTGGGCGGGGTCGCTCATACTCACCGTCAGCATACCCGTGAGGAGTTCATCTTTGTGACTTGGCACGCTCTGCGCCTGCCACTGCCCGTTCCCGTAGCTGAAAGCCAATGGGCGTCTCATGCAATCGGGCGGCCTAGCCACATCGCTGCATTGCTGTCCAACCGCCAAGCCATGATCAGGGTCGCTAAAGCTAACGCTGCCAAGCGAGGAGCTTTCAAACTGCTCATTCGGCAGAGTACCCACCAGGGTAGAGGGCGCAACCTCCTGCCAATTCCCATTCTTGTAATGGGCAAGTAGGAAATGCAACTTGTGGTTTTTGACATCCGCCTCATAGCTACCAACGGCCCACGCCTCATCCGCGCCCACGGTGTAGACACTATTCGGTATAGCATGACATAGGATACCAGCGGGACAGTCGGTGTTCGCCAGTGGTTGCCACTGCCCCTGATGGTAGTGCAACAGCATGGGCGGATTCTCATTGCCAGTAACGTTGTCGGTGGTCTGCTCCATCACCGCCCAACCCTCATCACCCTTTACGCTGAGGCTGATGATCGCACCCTGACCGTCTACCTTCACCTGCTGCCATGTTCCATTCTGGTAGTGGAGCAGCAAAGGAATATGCGGGCAGCAGGTGTTGCCGCCGGTCTGCGGGATGGTTTCGCCACCCGCCCAACCCTCCTGCCCATCGGCGGATAGTTGCACTGTACGCAGATAGGATGATGGCAGGGGCAGCGGCATTTTGTGCCAGCCGCTGGCATCCTTGTGCGCTAGGTCGCTACCCACCGCCCAGATGTTATCCTCACCAGCAGCGGCAACCGCTTGTGTTGCACTAATCACTGCGCTATCGGTTATCCGCCAGCGCCCGCCAGCCCACTGCAAATGTATCGCCCAGCCATCGGAATGATATACCGTCACTGGCGCACCGACCACCCAGGCGCTATCCGTGCCAGTCATGGCAATGTCCATTGCGCCATTCAAGCGATTAGGGTCGAGGTTTAGCAGCGACCACACCGCGTCAGGGTTGGGGGTAGCGGTAGCCGAGTTCGGCGTTGGGGCGCTCGGTTGTGTGTCGCACCCCGCCAGTGCCAACAGTACCACCATTGCCAGGATCATCCGCCTTGCTGCCATCGTCATCCTCCTCTTAGCTTTGACAAGATAACGAATGAGGGTGAGCAAGGGTTGCAGATGAAGTGAAGGTTCGCTACTTGCATCCCCAGCCAGGGCGCGACAAATCTGCGCCCCTACAGCGCCACAAACAAAAGAGGCATGAGCGATTAACTAACCACTCGTGCCTCATGCCTCATGCCACTGCTATAGATTTATCACCGTGTTGGCGAAGTAGTAGAGAATGATTACCGCCGCTAGCCCCCATAGCAGCACGCAGCCGATCAGCCACTTGTCGCGGGTAAGCAACTCCTCCGGCGCGCCGCCCTCGTCCTTCTGGAAGATGAGGTAGAGATAGCGGAAGATGGCGAAGATGGCAAAAGGGATCGTCGCCATCATCAGGTTGTTCTTGCGCGAAACCGTCTCGCCCTGCCAGGTGTAGAGCGAATAAGCGATGATCAGCCCGGCGGTCAGCGCCGAGGTTAGCTGGTCGAGCAACTCCGGCGAGTATTCCTCAAGGATAGGGCGATGCTTGCCCGCCCCGTGTTCGAGCAGCAGCAGTTCGTGCCGTCGCTTGTTTACCGCGATGAAGAGCGCGCCCAGCAGGGTGACGAGATAAAGCCAGGGCGAGATGCTCACCCCAATTACCACTGCGCCAGCCAGCACCCGCAGCACAAACCCAGCCGAGAGCGAGAAGAGATCCACCAGCACAATGTGCTTGAAGAAATAGTCGTAGAGCAGCGAGTTCACCACGTAGGCAATCACCAAAGCGCCAAAGGTGTAAGTAACGCCCAGGAAGAGGGCGATCGGGATCAACACCCCTAGCAGCAGCACCGCCACTACCTGCGCGACTACTACCGGCAGCCTGCCACTGGCGAGTGGGCGAAACCGCTTCTTGGGATGCGTGCGGTCAGCCTCGATGTCTACCAGGTCGTTTATCAAATAGATGGCGCTACTCACCAGACAGAAAACCACAAATGCGGCGACGACGCGGCCCATCTGGTCGCGGTTGGAGATATGCAATGCAGCCACCGGCGCGACGAACAGCAGCCCGTTCTTCAGCCACTGGCGGGGGCGCATCGCTTTGAACAAGGCCCGCAGCAGGTCCGTGCCAGTAGCAGGCGGGCCGGGTTGCCACTCCTGCGCGGTGTGATGCGGTTCATCAGGCTCGGGCGGCGGCGGGTGGCTGCCGTTGCGACGCTTGCGACGCTCGGCTGGTGGAGTCTCAACTGTGTTCAAACAAGTAGTTCCTTTCCCATGTCTGGAAGCAGCCAGTTCAATCTTGACATCAACTCTTTGCTTATGTTATTATACACACATTGCGGCGACGTAGCCAAGTGGTAAGGCAGGGGTCTGCAAAACCCCGATCAGCGGTTCGAATCCGCTCGTCGCCTCCCAGCCGCTTTCGCGGAATTATGAATGTTGAATGTTGAATGTTGAATTGGGATCACAGATTTGCATAACGATGTTCGTGACAATCGGTCTCGTTAATTCATAATTCACGATTCAACATTCAAAATTAAAGACGTGGCGACGTAGCCAAGTGGTAAGGCAGAAGGCTCGCAAAGCCTTCATCCGGGCGGTTCGATTCCCTCCGTCGCCTCCCTTTCCCATTTCCTTAAGGAGTTTCTCACTAATGATGATAAATCAGGATAATCTGGTCAACACCTTCGTTTCGCTGGTCACGATTGACAGCCCCAGCGGGTTGGAGGGTGGAGTGGCGAATTATGCCCTCGCCCGCCTTAGCAAGCTAGGTTTCACTGGATCAACCGACGCGGCGGGCAGCGTGTTCGTTCGCATCGCGGGCAAGGGTAGCCTGGCTAGCGGCGACTCGCTGATGTTCAACGCGCATATGGATAGCGTGCCTCCCTGCCTCGGCATCAAGCCGCAGGTGGACGGCGACATCATCCGCTCGGATGGCACTACCATCCTGGGTGGCGACGATCGGGCGGGGGTGGCGGCGATATTGGAGGCCGCAACCCATGCGGTGGAGGGCGACCACCTGCCGCTGGAGATCGTATTCACCGTGCAAGAGGAGACCCACCTGGGCGGCGCGCTGGCCCTCGATTATAGCAAGGTGCAATCCAAAACGGTGCTGACCATGGACTCACATGGGCCTTTCGGCTCGATGGCAGTAGCCGCGCCGTTCTTCAACACCTTCGATGCCAGCATACACGGGGTAGCCTCCCACGCTGGCGTGGCTCCGGAACTGGGCATCAGCGCGGTGATTGCCGCCGCCGATGCGATTATGAATATGCCGCTGGGCCGTATTGACGACGAGACCACCGCCAACATCATCATCCTCAGTGGGGGGACCGCCACCAACATCATCCCTGACCTGTGCGTGCTGAAGGGTGAGGCCCGCAGCCTGGATGAAGTCAAGCTGGAGGCGCAGAGCGAAAAGATGCGCGAGGCGGTGCGCGCTGCCTGCGACAAGCGCGGCATCCACGCCGACATTACGATTAGCCGCGAGTTCGGCGGTTACAAGCTGGACGAGAGCGACCCCACTGTGGCGCGGGTGGCAAAGGTGATGCGGAGCATGGGTACCGAGCCAATCTACGAGCGCAGCGGCGGGGCCAGCGATGTCAACATCTTCCGCACCCACGGCCTGCTGGCAGTGGATGTCAGCCCCGGCGACTACGATATCCATACCACCCACGAGTACGTCAAGATCAGCGACATGATCCGCGCCAGCGAGATGTGCCTGCGGCTGATGCAGGGTGAAGGAATTGCATGAGGTTGGCGATGAGCACTGAGGACTGAGTAGGGTTTGTAGCGGCGCACTGATGTGCGCCGTATCCATAAGGGGGTATAACTATGCCACAGCTAGAGGATTACCAGTCGCCAGAAGAGGTGTTGGACATCGAGCAGAAGTTCGCGGGGCGGCGGCTCAAGCTGGAGGTTCGCAAGGTGCGCGAACGCAGCGGGCGCGAGACCACCCGCGAGATCGTGCTGCACCCCGGCTCAGTGGGCATGGTGGTGACCGACGGCGCGGGCAACGTGCTGCTACTGCGCCAGTGGCGGAGCGCGACTGGCCGCTGGCTGTACGAGATACCGGCTGGCACCCGCGAACCAGACGAGAGCGCCGAAGTCTGCGCCGCCCGCGAGGTCGAGGAGGAGACCGGCTATCATCCCGCCCGCATTGACCGATTGGGCGGCTTCTATCTTGCACCCGGCTACTCCGACGAGTATATGGACCTCTACCTTGCCTCCAGCCTGAGCAAAGGCACGCTCACCGCTGAGGATGATGAGAACATCGAACTAATGCCGATGACCCTCGATGAAGCAATTGAGCTAATGCTCAACGGCGAGATCGAGGATGTCAAGACCATCGCTGGGCTGCTGCTTTACAAGCAAATGCGGTAGCTCCTCAGCAATAACGATAGCTAAAGCTCCCACTATAGCTGGGAGCTTCCTTTTGCCAAATCACACTGGCAACAACTGTTCACAAAACTCTTAACCTGATTTCATATGAAGTTAATCATTTGCCGTTACAATGGTCTTGTAACGATAAGCAACCACTGCACCGCTGAAGTTAGGGCGCATAGGACCTGGCGAGGTGCCAGGCTAAGAGGAGAGTGAACCAAATGGCAAGGCGAATTAACCGCATCACCCGCAAGCGCGTGGTACTGCCACGCAGCGCCCAGGCGGGCGGCACAATCTAGCTACACTGAAGCGAAGCAACGGCAGGGGCGATTAGTCGTCACCTGCCGCTTTTTGCGCCTCGCCATTAGCCGCGCCTCCGCCTTGCGCTTCATCCAGCGCGGCCAACTTCGCCGCCCGCTCCTCATCGCTATACCCCAGCTTGATCGCCGCATCCTTGGTGTCCAGCAGTGCACTAGAGTCCGTCTCCGGCGTTGTCGCCGAATCTGGCATTATCGCGCTGCCTGTCGGTTCGGCACCAGAAGCCACGCCAATTGCATAGCCGATGGCTGGGGCAGGGTCGGTAGTATCGGTCTCTTGCTCCATAGTCGCGCTGGGCAGGATAAATCCCGCCCCTACATTTTCTGCGGTTGGCGGTGCGGACTGCATTTCTACAATCTTCTCAGCAGTAGGGGTGGGATTTAGCTCATCCTCAGCGGCAGGCTGAATCTCGCGCAGGGCAATGTCTGTACGCATCTGCTTGCCTGG
>JANXYP010000176.1 GCA_025355955.1 Chloroflexota bacterium | reverse complement strand
CCAACGTCAACTTTACCGCCCGCGCCAAACCGGAGGTGGTGCAAAAGGAGCGCGACAAGCTGGCCGCTGCCCAAGACCGACTGGCGCGGCTTATAACCATGGGTCAGGGCGAGTGATGAATGATTGGTGCTGAATGCGGGGGCGGGATAAATCCCGCCCTTGCTGAATGTGACAACGCCCAGGCGCAAATGCCAACGTTGATGCTGGCGATAGGCATTGATGCGCGCTTCATCAGGGCGTATACCATACGCCCCTACGCCAACGTTGATGCTGGCGATGGGCATTGATGCGCTTCATCAGGGCGTATACCATACGCCCCTACGCCAATGTTGGCGCGCAATAGTCATTGATGCACTTCGAGCGGGCGGGCAGCCGCCGGCCCCAACGCCAACGTTGATGCTGGCGATGGGCATTGATACGCTTCATCAGGGCGCATGGCATACGCGCCTACGCCAACGTTGATGCTGGCGATGAGCATCGCTGCGCTTCATCAGGGCGTATACCATACGCCCCTACGCCAACGTTGGTACTGGCGATGGGCATTGATGCGCTTCATCAGGGCGTATGCCATACGCGCCTACGCCAACGTTGGTGCTGGCGATAGGCATACATAAGCAACAAAGGGCGCACCATAAGGTGCGTCCTTCATCTTTAATCTCTTATCTTTAGTCTTTAATCTACGCTGCAAGGTGCTGCTCGAAGAACGCATTTACCCGCGCCAGATACTCGTCGTGGTACATCACCCCAGCGCGGGCATGAGTGGCCTCTTCCACCATCCACTGCTGCTTCGGCTCGGCGGCGGCCTCGAACAGGCGATCACAATGGCTGAAGTTTATGAGATCATCGGCACGGCTGTGGATGAACATAATAGGGCGGGGTGCAATCGCGCTGACCGCATCAATCGGGCGTACCTGGCTGGTGCGGAAGCCGGAGAACATCTCTGAGAACATCAGCAGCGGGCCAGCCACCACCGGCGCTGGTAGCTTGAACGTAGTCTTGAAGCCCTGATAGACCACATCGCGCAAGGTGGTGAAGCTACTGTCGGCCACCACCGCCTTGATGTCCTTGCACTCGGCGGCAGTGAGGATAGCAGTGGCTGCGCCCATCGAGATACCCAAAACGCCGATGCGCTCAGGGTCGACCTCATCGCGACCTTTGAGGTACTTCACTGCGGCGGTTAGATCGCGGCGCTCCTTGTAACCGATGCTGCTCTTCTTGCCCTCGCTCTTGCCGTGGCCGCGAAAGTCGAACAGCAACACGCTGTGGCCTTTGTCGTTCAATTCCGCCGCCGCGCCCGCCATGTCGAGACTACAAGCGCGGAATCCGTGGCACATCACCACAGCATCACCGCTCGTGCCGGGGAAGAAAGTGCCATCCAGACGCACCCCATCGTCAGAGTAGAAGCTAACTGGCTCCGGTGGGTTGCTCATTAGCTCACTCATACGCTTGTGGGCTGACTCGTGCAGGTCGGATACTGCACAGGCGGACGACTTCTGCACCACTTTGTAAGCAAGCACCGCCGACAGCGCGGTGAAGATGGTGCCGATAAACGCGACGATTGCCGCCCCGATCGCTAGAATCGTGCCAATTATCGCTCGCCCTTGCCTGGCTGGCATCGCTACCGCATTGCTTAGTAGCTCTGTCTTTGTCGACGGTATCTTCGCGATTGCCATTGTGATCCTCCGCTCTGTTTATACTATGTGTAACACCTATTCAGTGTTTTCATCACGGTTCATCAGAGTTCCACCTTTCCGATCGGAATGTGTACTATATTGTACAACTTATAAGCAAGGATGATGCCAAAGTTCAGGATGCTGGTGGTATTACTTGCTGGCTGGCAGCGCGCTGGGCGCTTTGATGTCGAGGTTCTCGTTGATGTGGCTCCAGGTGAAGGTGAGGTTTACGCCCTGGCTGCCGCTCTGCCCCACCACCTTCATCTGACGTACCACCGCCGTAGCATCAGTCGTGATCCAGAGTTCGATCGTGCTGCTGGTCGCGCTGGTATTGCTCAGGCTCAGGTCGCCAGCATTAGTGATGATGTGTTTGGTATCTACCCCGCCGATAGTCTCGCGGGCGGGTGCGCCGTCCTTGAAATTGGCGGCATTCTTGTCAATGCTGATGGGGTTGAAGCTATCCCACACGCGGACGAAAGGGCCGGGGTCTGGTCCTGTACCATCGCTCTTGGTGAAGGTTTTACCTCCATCGCTACTGTTATAATGGTCGGTGCCAATTTGCACGGTTTGCAGATCCTGGCCCGCCACGTTCATGTCGAGGCGACTATTGCTGTTGCTTACGTCTATGTCGCCGCTAATCTTCATGTCACCCGCCGCCAGCGAACCAGTCGCCTCCACATGGTAGCTCTTCAGTGCCTTCATATTCATGCCTGCTTGCTTTACCAGCGTGGCATCGCTATTGGTAGGACCCAAAGTGGGGGCGGGATTATTGCTATCACACGCCGCCAGCGCCAGCCCTAGCAAAGCGAATAGCATCAGCGCAATAAAAGATTGTGTCATCTTACCTACGCTCATTCTTCTCCTCCATAATCAGCGATTAAGGCAGTCAAATACCCCAACGGCTGGACGAGTAAAATAGAGATTACCCAGCTGCGTCAACGATGCAAGAAGAGCGCCCCATCGCGGGGCGCTCCTCAAGGTTACGTCGCGTTAGCTTAATTGCTAGCTGGCGGCGCAGTGATGGCGGGAACGCTGTTGAACTTGCTCCACTTGAAGGTGACATCGGTAGCCTTGTCGGTGGTGAGAACCTTCATCTGGCAGATACTCGAGCCATCGTTGGCTGCCCACAGGTCAACCGTGCCGTCGCCGGTAGCGCCGCTTGACCCCAGGCTAGCAAGGTCTTTGGTGCTGGCGGTCATGTGGTGGCAATTTGTACCGTTGATGGTTTCCGAGGCGGGGCTACCATCCTTCAGCGCACTGGCAGATTTGTCGACATCGGCGCTGTTGAAGCTGTTCCACATCCCGGTAAACTGGCTCATGCCGCTGGTGATGCTCGCCCCCGCGCTACCCGCGTTGGTGAAGGTCTTGCCGCTGTCGGTGCTGAGATAGCTGGTGCTGCCGACGGAGATAACCTGAACATTCTGGCCCTGTGCGGTGATGTTCAGATTGCTGTTGTTGTTGGCAACGTCAATGTCGCCGCCCAGGACTATAGCGCTGCCGCTAGCAGTGCCGTTTACGTCAATGTGGTAGCTCTTGGCTGCCTTCATGTTGGCGGCCGCTGCCTTGAGCAGGTCGGCATTGCTCATGGTGGTAGCTCCACCGCCGCCGCCGGTGGTGTTGTTGCCGCTATCACCGCCGCAGGCAGCCAGCGCGATGCTCATCACCGCGATTACCACCAGGCTAAGAAACCGATATTTACTGCTATTGCTCACGAGATTATCCTCCTTAGGGATTTCTGCTGGTCGCGCCTTACCCTTCGGCGCAACTTATGGTTAAGTACCGCAGCATTGCCTCATTCAACGCCCGGCGTGGGGCCGCCTCGCATCGTCTGCTGTGTGCCTCATTATACCAAATGAACGCTTGTCGGTCAATCAGTATGAGATTGGATTTGGGCGATTAAAAGGTAGCGATGAAACAGGTTGTTCACAATCCTGGCCTTACATTAAATCTGCATCTTACGGCCGCCAATTTCATCTCACGTCAGTTCCTCAGCTAGGGCTGTTGCAACCTATGTTTCGTACAAACGACAAAGAGAAAGGATACTCCAAAAGGGTTAAACTATGTATCACACCAACACCCGAAAGGAGTATCCCCATGCAGAATACCACAACGGAGTTCGAGTTTGTACTCGATGCCGACCAAAGTGTTACTACCAGCCCTTTGCTCATCGCTACCCTCGATTGGGCCAAGCGTAGCGGTGTATGGCAGCCCATGCGCCGTCTGCTTGATGTAAAGATGAAAACTCTCACCTACTCACCGCTACAGAAGTTGCAGACTGTGATTGCTTCAATCATCGTCGGCTGCCAGTTCAACGAGCAAATCAATCAGCGGCTGGTGCCGGACCCTGCGGCTGCCGAGCTACTGGACATGACCCGCTTCCCAGACCAGAGCCAGGTCAACATTCTACTGCGCCGCCTTGACGATACCAATCTCGGCCAGTTGGCGAGTATTCATGCTGAACATCTTGACCAATATGCCGACTGGCTAATCCCCAACCACTGGCGCGGCTACCTAATCGTCGACATTGACCAGTGCGGACTGGTTGCTAATGGCAAGAGTTATGGGCTAACCCACACGGGCTACTTTGCCCGCCGCCGCGGTGAGCGCGGCTATCAACTTAGCGCCGCTTATCTAAGCAGTGAACAACTGACTTTGGCTCTGAGCCTGGACAGCGGCAATGTTTCTGGTTATATGCGTCTACATGAAATGATTAGTCAGGTCAGCCGCCGCTTGGCCGCCCATCGGCGACGGGTCGTGTTTCGCCTCGATGCTGGTTATGGCGCACAGCCACAGGTGCGCTATCTGGTTAAACATGACTATTTGTTCATCCTCAAA
>JANXYP010000143.1 GCA_025355955.1 Chloroflexota bacterium | reverse complement strand
GCAACCCACCTCTACACACCACGGAACGGCTTTGCGGTAAGTCCTCGATAAGCTTCAACCTGCAACTATAGCAGCAATCAACGCCCGCAGGCGGGGGCCGATCAGGTTGGCGGTTTCGAGGACTTCGCTGTGGTTGGCGCTGCCACCCGCTTCATCGGCGATCGCCTCGTTGGTGATGGTGCTGATGCCGAGGACGCGCATCCCACTGTGGCGAGCAACGGTCACTTCAGGGACGGTGGACATCCCCACTGCGTCGGCACCGAGAGTGCGTAGCATCCTTACTTCGGCGGGGGTCTCATAGGTAGGGCCGCTAAGGAAGATGTAGACTCCCTCGCGCAGGGGAATGTCGAGGCGGGCGGCGGCGGCGCGGGCAAGGCCACGCAGTTCGGGATCGTATGCGCCGTTCATCGCGGGGAAGCGAGGGCCAAGCCGCTCATCGTTGGGGCCAAACAAGGGGCTATTACCCGCCATGCCCGGCAGGTTGATGTGGTCGGCAATCAGCATCAGGTCGCCCTGGCGATAGGCGGGGTTGAGGCCGCCCGCCGCGTTGGTGACGATTAGCGTACCGATACCCAGCGCGTGCATCACCCGCACCGGGAAGGTGACTTGCTGCAGACTATAACCCTCATAGAAGTGCAGCCGCCCGGCCATTACCAGCACCGGCCGCCCGCCAAGGTTGCCGAGCATCAACCTGCCTGCGTGGCCGACCACGGTAGATGGCGCGAAGCCGGGGATATCGCCATATGGTATAACCGTCGCGTCGGTCACATCGTCGGCCAGCGCGCCCAGGCCGCTGCCGAGGATGATGCCAATAGCGGGCTGGAACTGCGGGGCGCGGCTGCGAATGTAGTTGGCAGCGGTGTTTATCTGATCGTAGAGGTCTGGCAAGGAATAGCCTCCTATGTTCATAACTATTGAGCAAATTAAGCCAGAGCGAACAACGGTTCGCCCCTACCGTAAGCCGCTCCGGGGCGTTGTAATTGGGCCAGGGCGAACAACGGTTCGCCCCTACAGAAAATCCAACCGAGAATCCAGGGCTAACTGGTATCAACGGTTTTCGCCCTCGGCGGGGGCTAGCACGCAGTGGTGGCAGACAGTCTCCACCCCACTCTCTGCTCCCCGCGTGCTGTATATCCGTGCCGCCTGATACTCCTTGCTGTTCCACACCCCACCAATCGTGCCACCGCCCTGCAGGGTGCCGATGCTGTCTTCCTTCTTCTCCACCGCGCAGCATGGGGCGATGCTGCCATCGGCGTTGACCACGACGGTAGTGTAGAGCCAGAGGCAGTCAGGCAGGCGGCGGCGTAGCGGCTTGCCGGGGTCGGCTTGAGGGCGGGCGGGCAATAGGTCGAGCGCAACGCCGGGTGCGCGTCCCGGCATGGTGACGGCGGGTGCGAAGGCAACAGCCTGCTTGGCCTCCTCTACGCGCCAAACGGTGTCCAGCTCGGCCAGGTTGTAGCGGCTGTATTGCGGCTGGCGGGGGATCCAGCGTTCGCCCTTCTCGCGGGTGTCCACTTCGAGGAAGGCCAGTTCGGTCTTGAACTCATCCACCCCCAGATCAGTGGCCAGCGCCCGCGCCTGCTCAATCTCATGCTCGTTGTGGCGGAAGACCAGGTATTGCCAGAAGATGTAGGGGGTGCTGCTGCCCAGCTGCTTGCGAGTGTCGGTCAGAGTACCCACGTTACGCAGCACGGTATCCAGATCGCCACCCACGCGATACTGTTCATAAGTCGCCTGGGTCGCGCCATCAATGCTGAGGATGAGGTAATCGAGGCCGGAGTTGATCATCCGCTCTGCGGCCTGCGCGTCGAAGTAGTGGAAATTGCTGCTGACCGAGGTGATAATGTGGCGCTTGTGGGCGTAGGCGATCATCGCGTAGATGTCCTTGTTGAGCAGCGGTTCGCCCCAGTTGAACATATCTATGTTGTAGAGGTACGTTCCCATCTCGTCCACGATGTGGCGGAACATCTCGGTCTGCAAGCGGCCCTTCTTCAGGGTGATGCGCCCATTGCCGGTGGGGCAGAGCGGACACTTCAGGTTGCAGGCGCTGAAGGGGTCAATCGTCAGGTAGGTGGGGTAGCTGCTGAGGGGGCCTGCACCGCGCTTCATTGCCGCGATTGCCCGCCGCGCATTCAGGTAGCGACGCAGCTTGAGCAGCTTGGGGGTACTACGCCAGGTCTCGCCTTCGGGGAAGCGGCGCAGCGGCGGGCTGACCTCCTGGACGGTGTTCCAGTGGTCTACCAACAAGTTCTCGATGAACTTCGGTTTTGGCAATGCCTGCTCCTGTTCGGCTGGGTGGGCCACCACCCGCCCCTACACGCTGGATAAGCTACCAACCTTGCGGCTGTTGGGCTGATACGCTTCGCTCTCGATACCCCAGCCTACGATGTGGGTAAGGTGGATACGGATCACCTCGCTGACGAAGCCCGGCATGATCGCCTCGCTCTTGCCCAACGCCTCGGCCTGCCCGCGAATCTCAATGCCGCGCGGCCACGCAACCCCACTATCGTCAACTACGAAGGCCACGCGCCCATCGCGGATTATATCACGGTACTTCTTGCTCTGCCCCATGTTGTGACCGCCGATGTCAATGGTGTCAAGCTCCGGATTATAGCGAAACCGGGCAACGGTGAGGTGCGGCGAGCCGTCGGCGCTCAAAGTAGCCAGCCGTCCCAACCGCTGACTGGTGAGATATTCGATCTCCTTGTCGGTAAAGCTGCTCATATATAGCCTCCTGGGTTATAGGTGGTTTATGTTATGGGTCTGGTTTGTGTATGGCTTTATCATACTCATCCCATGCGTGAGTGTCAAGCCTGGCAATCCCTCTCCCCTTGCGGTCTAATATTACAGCCTCAGTTGGCATATTTGCGCTAGATTGGTGTAGGGGCGAATCGCATACGCCCCGCCGCCCAGTGTCCAACCAATCGTAGCTATGTCATCTTGCCTGTCAACTGAGGCTGTAATACTAAATGTTATCCACAAATGGTGAAGGGCAGAAGGGGTGGGGAATACCCACCGCTCGACGTGTCACCGAGGGAAGGGGCTACGCCCCCAACCCCCAGTAACTGGGAACACCGTCTACATTCTTCAGCATCGTACCATGGGATGTTTGTAATTGTGGTTAAAGATAAGCACTCATTAACTCTTCGAGGCCACAAACTCCAGCGCTTCTCTAGCTAGAGGTAGCCATTGCTCTTCAGATGATGGTTCTACAATCAACCACTCCTTCATCAGTCGGCCACGACCAGGATCATAGCGTTCCCCAACTCCAGAGTCGATCAGCTCATCAACCCGCTGCTGTGGAAGTTTGACAACGAGCCTGGCCCTGACTAGCATAGCAAAGATCTTATTGTTAATCTTCAGCGCTGACCAGCCAAACCTCTTCTTCGATTGTGATTCGTTCTGTGGAGGAGTTACGTCCGGATTACTGAGGAACTCTGCTACCAGCATGGCATATCGCTCTTCTTGAGTGATAGATGGATGACTCATGAAATGGTTGCCTCCTTGATGCGTTCACGAATGGACTCAAGGTTCCAATGCCCTAACCAGATGGGTGAGGATTGGTGGCAGGTTGCCGCAGCTGGATGCGCCCGCCGAACAGCAGCAGCGTGGCGGCCAGCAGCAACCCCAGCGCCATTGCGCCCAACCCCACCCACCAGATGCGCGGGGTGAAGCTCATCGTGATGGTATGCTGGCCGGGGGTGACGCGCACGGCGCGGAAGGCGTAGTTGGCCCGCTCGATGGTAGCGAGCTGCCCATCCAGCGTCGCGCTCCAGCCGGGATAGTACACATCGGTCAGCACCAGGTAGCCGTCCTGCTTCACCGTTGTGCTTATCGTCACCTGGTTGGGGCTATAATCAGTGATAGTGGCTGCCTCGCCGGTTTCGGGGTTCGCGCCGTTGGTCTCGTTGTAGCGACTGCTGATCGCCATCGTGCCGCTCAACACTTCGCCGCTATCCAGCGCCACCGAGCGGCGGGGGCTGAAGCTGGAGGCGGTGATTATTGCAAACTGTTTGGCCGCATCCGGCTGGACAACGCTGCGATGGACGATATAGGCGCGGGCGAAGGCGTTGAGATTGCGGTAGATGGTCAGCCCAGTCGTCTCACTGAACACGGCGCGGAGCGGATTGTCGCTCATGAAGCCCTGCCCCACCAGCACACGCGTGTCGGTCATGCCCACCACATACTTGATGTTCAGCATACTGTAGAGGTTACTGGTGCGGTCCAGCCGCGCCTTGAGGAATAGCTGGTCGTAGCGGGCGGGTTTGAGCGGGTTGTAGATACCGCTGGCATCCTGCAGGCCATAGAGTTCCGCCAGGCTGGGCTGCCACAGGTTGCCCACGCCGGTGTCGCTGTCAATGCGAAACTGGTCAGGCTCCTGCTGCAGCAGCTTGACTGCGGCAGGGTGCTGGAAGCCGCTGGTATTGTCGATGGTAGTGGGATTGAAGGCGGCATTGACGCTAAACAGGTCGAGGATGAACACCGCCAGCAGCAGCGCCACCAGCGTGCCTATCCCCCCTCCCACCGGGAGGGGCTGGGGGTGGGCAGTGGTCTCCCCTCCCACCGGGAGGGGCTGGGGGTGGGTAGTGGTCTCCCCTCCCACCGGGAGGGGCTGGGGGTGGGCAGTGGTCTCCCC
>JANXYP010000113.1 GCA_025355955.1 Chloroflexota bacterium | reverse complement strand
GAGGGGTTGGGAGGATAATACCAAGCCGTCAAGCAGATGGTGTATTTACGTAGGGGCGGGCGGCTGCCCGCCCTGGTGCAATGTACGCTTGTGGAGGCGTAACCAATATGCCCGACGAATATTTCCAGCCACCGCAATCGCTCCGCGACGTGCCGCTGCTGCCCTGGCCGCCTTTCAGCAAGCAGAAGATCGCATTGGCTCGGTATGTTCTTGGCAGGGGAAACAGAAGGAGGCACTGAGTTACTATAAGAATGCATTGCTGCTTCGCCAACAATTGGGCAACCGTGTGCTTGAAGCTGAGGCGTTTTACAACCTCGGCAGAATATACATATATCTGGGGGAGCAGGTGCTGGCAATCGAACACTATCAGCAGGCGCTTGCCATCTACGAGCAACTTGACGACCATGTGGGGCAATCGCGTACCCTGGCGAATATTGCCAACGCCTACCAGCGGCTGAATCGCTGGCCGCTGGCGATGAAGTACCATCTGCAATCCCTGCGTATTCGCCGCAAATAAGCTAGGGTTGTTGTGTGTTGGCACATTCTGTGCTACAATCAGCCATTCTCATCTCCTCGTTAATACCAAAGCATTCATCTCAAGGAGATCCATATGGCGATGCAACAACCGCAACCGCAAGCAGCCGACCCCTCGCTAGTAGAAGGCGAAACGCAGGAGCAATGGAAGGGGCGCAAGGAGGGTGACCGCCTGCTCCAGGAGATCCGTATCCTGTTGCAAGGGGTGCAGGTGCTGGGCGGCTTTCTCATCGTGCTGCCCTTCAACTCGCGCTTCACCGAGGTTGCCGCCAACGAGAAGTGGGTCTATCTTGCCACCTTTATCAGCACTGCCGCTAGCATGATCTGCTTCAGCGCCCCCGCCACTCACCAGCGCCTGCCGTTGCGCGATATTGACGCGCTGGGCTTCACTAGGTTCGCTACCTCGATGATAATATTGGGTTTGATTGGGCTGTCGCTAGCGCTGATTCTGTCCGCCCAGTTTGTGATCGCCTTCGTCTTCGATACCACCACCTCGATTATCGTCAGCGCCATTATCACCGTGCTGATCGGCATTGCCTGGTGGCTGGTTCCTCAATTCTACAAAGGGAAGGATTGACCTTGCCCCAATATAATCCCAACCTGCCGCGGGCGGCGATGATGTGTCCCTCGTGCGGACTGCCGCTTGACTTGCAGCGCGGCCCTGCCTCTGATGTGCCGACCGATGATTTGCCCACCCACCGCGACCGCTGCCCGCGTTGTGGGGTGTGGTTCATTACCCACCCACCCTTGCAAATCCAGCTAGTCCCCCGCGCCCCCAGCGTCGCTGAACTGATGAAGCGGCAGGAGGGTTTGCACTTCGACTTCAAGGAACACCTTGAGTCAAGCTACTACGACAAGCTCGCCAAGCACATCGCCGCTTTCGCAAATACTGAGGGTGGCGAGATCTTGATCGGGGTGCGCGACAGGCCACGCGAGTTTCGCGGTCTGTTCGCGGCGGACGATGCTGCCGCTGCCGCCGACTATCAACGCCGCTTGCGCGAGGCGGTGCTGCCCAAGATCAAGCCAGCCCCGGCGCTGCCCCTTGCGATATTTATCACTGACCCGCTCACCCAAAAAGTGGGAATGCTGATCAGCATCCCACCCGGCTCCTACCCCAACTATAGCGTGGCGGGCAAGGTCTACGTCCGCCGCGAGGATAAATCCGAGCCGGTGCCACTGTCCCGCTACGAGATTGAGAAGCGGGAGCAGGAATGGACCAACGATGACTCCACTGCGGGAAGGTGAGAGCAAACTCCTCCCCCACCGGGGGGGGCTGGGAGGGGGTCCGAGAAGCCTCGTTGGGAAGGGGTCTGAGAAACCTCGTGAGGTTTACTTGCCGATCACCACCTGCCCGGGCGGGCCGCCGCTCAGTTTGATGCTGCGCTCTATCTTGCTGCTGGACAGATTGAATATCGCCAGCCCGTCGCGGTAGCTGATATATGCTCTGCCACCGTCACTGACGTAATATGCTGCGCCAGGCAGGTTCAGCGTGTCGAGGAAAGCGGCAGAATTGCTGACCGCGCCACTGGCATCAATCGTATATGGCGGCTTGGCGTTTAGCGGCACGCTGCCCAGCGCCTTGTAGCTATTGCCCACCTGGACAGTGAGCAGCAGGTTGGCGGCGGGCGCGGGGATGTACAGGCGGCTGCCGTCGGCGGAGAGTTGCGGTATGGTCGTGCCGCTGACATCGGCGGGCAATGCCAGTGAGGTTTGCTTGCCCGTCCCCTGCACCACCGTGAGCAGGTTGAAGGCTGGCCCTTCCTGAGTGGTGTGGCTAACCACATAGAGCAGCCCACGCCGCTCATCCCAGGCCAGACCCCCGATGCTGGCATCAATCAGCACCACTCCCTTCAGCCCGAACGAGAGCGCTTCCGAAGGTAGCTGAACGCCAGTATTGCCCAGCGCCTCGGCAATGTCGTAGACGTACAGGTTGCCATTGTCGCGGCTGGCGAGGTAGAGTCGCCCCCCGCCGCAGGCCACGCTCACTCCGGCACTGTTCGCCGCTTTGACATATCCCAGGAGCTTTTCCGCCCCCACCGTCAAATCAATCACCGCAGCGCCGCCCGCTGCTGGCAAGGCCACGCAGGCGTAATGTACAGGCAACGCCAGCGGCGGTTTGCCGCCACACCCGGCGAGGAACACACACAGCAATAGCACGGCGATGTAGGAGCGGGATTTATCCCCCCTTTTCCTGGTTGGCAGTTTGTTGGTCATGGGTGGATTATAGAGGAGCATAGGTTACGTTGCAAGTCGCATGGGTGCGGTTCATCATATTGCAGCGTATGAATGATGTAGGGGCGGATTGCGTTCGCTCTGGTGCGCGATCGCTTGCGCCGCCCAGCGCCCAGCGCGTATAATCAAACTGATACCAATTAGCCGAGGTGCTGCAATAATTTGGTAGGGGCGAACCGTTGTTCGCCCTGGCCCAATTTATAGCGGCACCATAGCGAATTGCTATGACATCAGAAAAAGGAGCGCAAGGCATGAACAACATCTACGTCGTCCGTCACGGCGAGTCGCAGTGGAATGTGGAACACAAGCACCAGGGCTGGCACGATACGCCGCTCTCCGAACTAGGCATCAAGCAAGTCGAAGCGGCGGCCCATCGGCTGCACGATTTGGAGATTGCGTTGATTATCAGCAGCTCCTCACGCCGTGCTTCACAGAGCGCTGAGATCCTCGCCAATCACCTTCATATTCCCAAAGAAACCATTATCCTCGATCCCGATCTGCGCGATGCCCATCGCTCGGCCAGCCGCGAGGGTGGCACCTTCAGCAAAGAGGAGATTTACGAGTTCCGCAGCAACCTCGACTTCAAGATGGCCGACGGCGAGTCCACCCGCGACCTGATCAACCGCACCGTAGCCGCCTGGCAGCGAATGGAGGCCCATCTGACGGTGGATAACAACATCCTGGTCGTCACTCACGGCATCAACATCAAGGCGCTCATGTGGCACGCGCTTGTCCTGCTCGACGCGGTTGACCATAACCCCTGGCTGATCAGCAACATGGTGCGTACCAACAATGCCTCGCTGACCACCTTCCAGCGCGACCCGGAGTGGGCCGATCAGGGCGGTGTCTACCGCATGGTTGGCTACAACGACATCGGCCACGTCGAACACCTGCTATCCGCGCTCACCGGCGGCTCATATGAACCCTGACCGCAGTTATGAGTGTTGAGTGTTGAGTTTTGAGTTAAAAGCAGCGCAGCCTTGCGCTAGCAACTTCAGCTAAACCAATTCAAAACTCATAATTCAACATTCATAACTTCGAGACTCTTGCCAGTAAGCAGCTTAAAGGTGAGCAGCAGGCTGAACGAGGCGACGATCAGTATAGCGCTAAGGACGATGCCTCTGCTGAGACCGTCCGCCGACTCCATCTGCAAGGCGATCGCTAGCGGCATAGTCTGGGTCTTGCCTTCCAGGTTGCCCGCAAAGATAAGGGTTGCGCCAAACTCGCCCAGCGCCCGCGCCCAGCACAGCACTGCGCCACCGGCAATGCCCTGCGCTGCGAGTGGCGCGGTCACGCTGCGGAAGGTGCGCCACGCGCCTGCGCCGTCCACCCGTGCCGCCTCTTCCACCTCGCGTGGCACCCCAGCGAAGCCGATGCGTGCCGATTTGATGTAGAACGGTGCGGCGACGAAAATCTGGGCCAGCACCACCGCCGTGAGTGTGCCGGTTGCCATATTCAGCCCCAGTCGCTGCTCCACCCCCCCCAACAGCCCGAATCGCCCAAAGGTAAGCAGCAGCGCCACTCCACCCACCGCAGGCGGCACTACCAGCGGCAGTTCGACAATCGTCTCAATCAGCTGCTTGCCGTGAAACTTGCGCCGCCCCAACAGCCAGGCCAGTGGCGTGCCGAACACCATAATCGCCGCCAGGCTGATTATGGTGGTGATACCGCTCAACTTCAGCGCATCCAGCGTAACAGGATCGGCGATATCGGTGAGAAAGCTGCCCAGTGGCACCCGCAGCAGCAGCGCTAGCAGTGGCACAGTGATGAAGGCGAGGAAGATCGACACTGCTGCCGCAACCCCTAGCCGTAGTGCGAATGCAGAAGGTAGCTGGTAGAAGGTAGAAGATGGCTTGGTGGCCGCTAGTTGGCCGGTTCGTTCTTTCAACTTTCAACTCGCCTTACTTGCAACGTGACCCGAAGGTGAAGGCGTAGGCCCGCAGCCCCGATGCGGCAGTGTGCAGGCCGAGACGGTGGTCCTCTACCTCTGCACGGTTGACCAGGCAATACATACGCGGTTCGCTGATTACCACGAATGGGCGCTCGTCACCGTCCGATGGTGGCTGCACATCCGCGCCATAGTGTTCGGGCGGCAACGGCAGGTTGTCGAGGGTGAGATAGAGCTTGTCGCCGCCCGATTCGCTGGGGTGCAGCACCAGGTTGACCTCAGCGGCGGAGTAGTTCACCTCGATGTCACCTTCGCCCTGCTCCGCCATGCCAGCATACTCTACCGCGTCAGCCAGATTACGCCAACTGCCCGCCAGGTAGATGACTCCAGAGCTGCGTTGCCCCGCCCAACCCGCATAATTCACCACCTGCTCCGATCGCTGGCCCTCGCGGTTGCCCAGCTTGCCGCGCTGGTAGCCTAGATATAGTTCCGGCGTGACCCGATAGCAGACTACACCCTCCGCATCCTCCGCCCGTAGCGGCTGCATAATCTCCGGCAACTCTACGGCAGGGTCAATCTCGCGCAGCAGCTTCTGGATCAACGCCTCGGTTTCGCTGTAGCCGCCCTCGCCGAAGTGGTAGTAACGCAGGTTGCCTGCGTTGTCACCAATATATTTGGCGGGCCAGTAGTGATTGTCATACGCCCGCCATGTGGCGTAATCGTTGTCCAGCAGCACGGGATAGCTGATGCCCAGCTCGCCCAGCGCCCGCTGCACATTCTGTGGCTCGGCGGCAAAAGGAAACTCCGGCGCGTGTACCCCAACGATGACCAGCCCCTTGTCGGCATAACGTTCGTGCCAGGCCCGCATATAGGGCAAGGTGTGCAGGCAGTTAACGCAGGTGTAATCCCAGAAGTCGGTAATCACTACCTTGCCGCGCAGCCCCGCCACCGTCAGCGGCGGCGAGTTGAACCACTGCCCACCGCGATACTCCGGCATCGGCATCTGCTCCTCGACTTCTGGCATCGTAATCCTCCTAACTTAGGTATGTTCCATCCGTTCCCATCGCGTTTTTGCTCACTATCATACCAACAAAGTTCTGATGGAGCGGTGTCATTTCCCCTCCCGCCGGGAGGGGTTGGGGTGGGTGCGTGCAGCGCTGCCATGCCCCACCCCCTGCCCCTCCCGGCGGGAGGGGAGAAGATCAGAAC
>JANXYP010000071.1 GCA_025355955.1 Chloroflexota bacterium | reverse complement strand
ATTGCCCCAGCACTACCACCCAGTAGAGCGGCAGGAAGGTGTTAAGCGCGTAGAAGATGATCGAGCGGGAGACTACTGCAGTGGTAAGTTGCGCGAATGGCCCCCACTGATCGCGACCGCCCTCCGCCTTCACCGCTGCATGACTGCGCTCGAAGGCGGCCAGGTGCGGCAACTGGCTGGCTAGAACTATCGCCATCACCGCAGCAGGGATGATAAGAAACAGCGAACCGTTTAGGCCGAAGGCCAGCAGCAATGCACTGGCAAGCACTGGGCCGATGGCGAAACCGGCATTGCCGCCAAAGGTGAACATACTCATGCCGGTGGCCCGCTTTTCGCCCGCAGCGTAATTGACGATACGGGCCGCTGCAGGATGGAAGGCAGCCACCCCGATACCGCTGAGGATGACTGCCAGCAGCGACAGCAGGTAGGTGGGCGCAGCGCCTGCCAGCGCAATGCCCAGCCCGGCGGTGAACAGACCCAGCGGCACCAGCCACAATGCCGACCAGCGGTCAGCAATCTGGCCGAAGGCGGGCTGCACCACCGACGAAATTGCGTTGGCGGCGAACACCAATCCGGCTGCCGCCGCATAAGAAAGATGCCGCTCCACCATCAGGAAGGGCAGCATGGCGGGCAACGCACCCTGGTTCATATCGGTGAAGGTGTGGGCGATGCCGAGGGTAATAATTGCGCGTCGGTTCATGTTTATCTACGCTCTAAAGCTCAGTGCTGTCGCGCTCTGCTTCGCTAGCCAGCCGCTTGTGAGTGCTTGGGGACAAAGACCTTCGCTTCTCGTGGCGCAGCAGGTAGACAGTGAGGTGGTCGCCTGCCTGAGCGAGGCGGTAGAAGATGTAGAAAGGCTTAACTATAACACGACGGTAGTTAGACGGTAGACCTGCGATCCTACTGTAGCCGTAGAAGTCGGCAAGGCCATATACCGCTATCTTCAGCCGCCGTGCCATAGTGATTGCCACATCAGGTCCGGCCTGCTCGAAATAGTAGTCGGTCTCGCGGTCAACGCTTTCCCACACTGAAGTCGCTACTCGAACTTTTATTGCCTCACCGTGGCACGACCACGTTCGCGCAGCTGGGCAATCTTGGCATCTATTCGCCGCCCGAACTCTTCAAGATCTATGCTATCGGTCTCTGCAGCATCCGCAAGGCGCATATGGTCTTTGGGGGTAAGGTCATCATCTTCGTAATCCAGCTCGTCTACCTGCGTCTACTCGACGTAGCGTAGGGCAGCATCACGCAAGAACGCAGCTATGTCAGCGGAGCCACGTGCTTCGTCGAGTTGCGCCTTTTGCTCTTCAGTAAGGCTTACGGTAATATCTAGTTGCTGTACCATTGTACGCCTCTCATCTATTGATTGGATAATTATACCGCATCTGTGCGCCCCCGACAAGAGTTTGACTGTCAGTGTGGTATAATAACCCTTGCGCCTGAACAGGACAAATGACGTGGCGCAAGGAGCATCGCGCATTTTGAGCAAGGCAGTTGGCAACAAGAAACATTATAAGATCCTGATGGTCGCGCCCACCTCTTTCTTTGCCCACTATGGGGCGCATGTGCGTATCCTCGAAGAGGTATGGGCCTTGCAGGCACTCGGCCACCGCATCACCATCGTCACCTATGGCAGTGGCAACGATGTGCCGGGGGTGGACATTCGTCGCGCTGCCTTCACCGGCCACCGCGAGGTCAGCATCGGCTCGTCGAAGCGCAAGATGCTCTACGACCCTATGCTCTTCCTCAGTACCCTACGTACCGCATGGCTGATGCGCCCCGACATCATCCACGCCCACCTGCACGAGGGTGCGCTGATTGGCCGCCTCACCCGCAGCCTGCTGCCCAAGCGCCACGTGCCGGTCATCTTCGATTATCAGGGCAGCCTCAGCGGCGAGATGGTGGACCACCGCTTTATCCGCGCTAACGGGAGTTTCTACAAGCCGTTCCGCGCTTTGGAGCAGGTGATTGACCGGATGGCCGACGCAATTATCTCCAGCTCGCACAATGCCGCCGCGCAGCTACGCACCGAGCATCACGTCAACCCCGCCCGCATCTTCACCATCGCCGACGGCGTAGACATTCAGCGCTTTGCCCCGCCCGTAACTGCCGAGGCGCAAGCGCAGGTGGTGGCCTTGCGCCACGAACTGGGCATCCCCGATGGGCGGCGCGTGATCGTCTACCTTGGCAAGCTGGCTCCCTATCAAGGCACCGACCTGCTGCTGGAGGCGGCGAAGCTGCTGCTACCCAACCACCCCGACACCCACTTCCTGATTATGGGCTACCCTGCTGCCGACGATTATCGCAACCTCGCCACTTACCTCGGCATCGGCGACCACGTGACCATTAGTGGGCGCATCCCCTACGACCAGGCCCCTGACTATCTTGCCATCGGAGAAATTGCGGTTGCCCCCAAGCTGTCCACCACTGAAGGCGCAGGCAAGATCGCGAATTACATGGCAATGGCCCTGCCTACCGTCTGCTTCGACACCCCCACCAGCCGTGAGTTCCTCGGCGACCTCGGCTACTATGCGGTGCGCGGCAGCGCGGCCTCGCTATCAGCTTGCCTCAGCGAAGCGCTGAACACTGACCCTGCTTCGCTGCATGATCGTGGCTTGACCCTACGCCGCCACGCGACGGCGGAGCGCAGTTGGAGCGCGATCGCCCGCAACATCGTCTCCGTCTACGACCAGGCCCGCAGTGGTAACTTCGCGGTGCGCCGTAGCCTAACCCAACCCCAACCTATACTCGCCGAAATGAAGGGCGAGACCAAAGATGTATCGTTGTAGGGGCGAACCGTTGTTCGCCCTCGTCGTGCCTGCAACCTTACCAAAACCTTACCGTCACCTTACCATTTGCCTCACTTTCTATTATTGCCCATCTAATCCCTCTATTTTTCAGTCGCCAGCCCTTGCGCTGTCGGTTATACTTACACCTAAGCGGAACTTAATTCGGCCAGCGGAAGGGCTGATGCTAACATGGGTTCATTGGTTGATTCGCAAGAAGCATTGACTGATCTGAAGCAGCGTGAAGGAACGCTGATCGCCACCCGTTGGGTGTCGCTGGTGGTGATGCTTGGGCTGGGCGTATGGCTGTCTTCGCTGGGCCTGACTTTGTTGTTGATGGCGGTGGTGGCCGCCTATAATTTGCTGCTTTTGCGGCTCAACCCGCTGCCAACTACTCTGCGAGAGCAACAGCGGCTCGGCGCTTTCGCTCTGGCCCTTGATTGCGTGGTCCTCTTTGCCATATTTGCCAATGGCATCATCCATGATCGCGATAACCTCTATGTCAGCTATGTCTTCCTCATCCTCAGCGCTACATTTCGCAGCGGCACTGGCGGCGCACTGGCTGGCTCGACTATCTTTGTGTTTGACTATTCACTGACCTGGGTGGTAGCTTCAGCCATTTATGGCTACAGCTTCCCCTGGCTTACGGTGGTTACCCACGATTCTTTCATTGTCATCGCCGCGCTGATCAGCGCGTTGCTAGTGCGCCAACTGACGCGCGAAGGCGCGAAGCGGGAGCAGACACTCGACCTGTTGCTATCGCTTGCAAACGCCACATCGCTCGATGATGCCCTGCTCACCGCCGCTGCCGAACACGCCGCTCGCCTGACCGGGGCGGATGCCGCCAGCATCGGGCTGATTGATGCCAACACCGGCACCGCTACCCTACGGGCTGGGTACAATCTCTCCGCCGCCTACCTCAGCCAGCGGCGAACCAGCAACGCCGGTTCGATTACCCTATCCAGGATAAAGAGCCGCATTTTTATCTATAACGACCCCCCAAGCATGATCTCCGCGGAGCCGGATTTGATGTCCCGCGAGGGTATCTGCACGATGATGGTCGTCCTGATCGTGGAGCAGGGTGGGGATCAGATAATTGGCGGCCTAAGCCTCTACAGCCGCAGGCCAGATTATCAGTTCACCACGCAGCACGGCAATATGGTGCTGCCGCTAGCTGACAGCCTGGCGGGCAGCGTGGCCCGCGCCCGCGAACAGGCCCGCCTGCAGCAGCGGCTATCCAACCTCAACCTGCTGGCCGAGAGTGCGGCGGCGGTAGTCGCCAGCACCGACCTGGCCCAGACCCTCGACAGCATCATGAATGCGGCCACCGCCAACCTGGGGTTGCACAAGGTATCTATTTTCCTCATGGATAACGTGACGCAGGTGGGGCAGATTGTCGCCTCCAAAGGGTTGAGCGCAGAATACATTGATCTAATCAACAATGCCCACTTTACCCCCAGCCGCGACAGTGTAGTAGGCCGCGCCGTGATCGACCAG
>JANXYP010000063.1 GCA_025355955.1 Chloroflexota bacterium | reverse complement strand
ATTGACGACAGCTTGACCTAACACAGACATAGTTTCGCAGGACAACACAAAACCCGCCTCGGCGCTGGGGAGCATTGAGCGGGCCGTGTGCAACTTCTTAATCCAACCAACCCCGATCAGGCGGGCGGGATGCTTTTTGCTTGTGATGAGCAGATTGTATCACGAAAAAGCCGCGCTGTCAAGGGGTTTGGTTGAACATTGCCCAAATTGGGCATGGAAAGGGCCAAATATATGAACCCCACGAACACCATCCCACGCAACATTAAAGCCAATTACGGCTGGCTATGGCAGGAGAAGGCCGCGCTTCGCAACGTCGGGCAACATTACACCGGCGCGAAGCTACTCGCCGCCCGCTCCATCTATCTAGCACTCACTGAGATTGCCAGCGACCAGCACACGCCCACCCAGGCCCGCGCAGTGTGCGCCTACATTGGCACTCGCGCCGGTGTGAGCGAAGGCACCGCCCGGCGGTATTTGCATGAGCTGGCCACCCTGGGTCTGCTGGCGATCGACACCAAAGCCCGCGACTTCAACACCTATCACTTGCTTGCCATTGATGTGCCACAGGGCGACGACCTGGCCGCCGCGACGATGATGCTAGCAGACGGCAAGGGTATCAGTAACCGACCCCTTGTGCTGACCGAGCCACGCACAGGCACGGTAGCTGAGGGTATCAGGGGTGATACCCAAAGGAATAACGAAATACTAAAAACTAAGAAAACAACAACAGCGGTGGTGGTGCTGGCTAATACATCATTTGCCATCAGCGACGTAGACGAGCAGGCGGTGAAGGCGTTGGCCGGGCTGGGGGTGAGGCGCACAGTCGCCGAGCAGATAGCCGCCACCTACCCAGCAGACGACATTACCGCCTGGGCGCGCTATGCCCAACGCCAGGCCAGCCTCAAGAGCAAGGCAGGTTTCGTGCTTGCCATGCTACGCACAGGGGAGCGCCCACCCTCGCCGTTCGGTGGCATGGTGGAGCAGGGGTATCAGGCGGATTTGGCCGCTCCCGCCCAGCAGCCGGTAGCGCAACCCGAAACGGTGGCCGCCACGCTGCCCGCTGAACAATCTGCAATCTGCAACCCACATTCTATAATCCAAAACTCAAAACTCAAAACTCAAAACCGCGATGCCGCCAACTCAGCACTCAGCACTCAGCACCTCGCGCTATGGCAAGCCGCCCGCGAAGAATTGCGGGGGACGTTGGGTAACGTGGCCTGGGGGATGTGGGGCAGCAGACTGCAACTCACTCAGATAGAGGACGGCGCGGTCATACTCAGCAGGCCGCCGCTGGGGGTCGCTGCGGTGTATGAGCAGCGCTATAGCGGAGACATCGAGCAGACGCTGATTGACGTTTTCGGGCGCGAGATGCGGGTGGTCTGGGCCTGAAACCGTTTCCGGCGGATCACTTGCTCAAGAGCTTCACCACCCCGCTGACGAGGAGGATGTAGGGTGCTGCGATAGAGGAGGCAACGACTACCGCGCCAGTGAAGGTAGCTCCACCGTCGCTGGTCATTACGCCCCTGACCATCAGCGCCACGCCGTAACCGAACCAGATAGCGACCATCGCGATGATAGCAGCGTTCAGCAGCACACCCCACAATATCGAATTAGCCGTGCTGGTAGCATCGACCAGGGCGATAACCGCAATAGCGATTATCACCAGCGCAATCGCCAACGGCCAGAGCGGGGCGGGTTCATTTTGATCTGACATTGTTCTCCCCCTAACCTTACCGAATACACGCACAACATCACCCGCTCACGCACGGGCAACCTTACCGACTACTGTAGATAGACATGGCTCCCGCTTATTGCAGACTATAGTGTTATGTTGTATAATCTCCAAAGCACGTTGAGCGCGAATCATATAGATAGGAGTTGGGCCGATGCAGACCACTACTACCACGCCGCCGAGCGATCCGAGGTTTGACGAAGAAATATACCGCGCCTGGAAGATGCAGATCAAGGTGCTGCTGACGGAGTGCGGATTTACCGAGCAAGATGTAATTATGATGCAGTTTAACACCTTGCGCGATGCCCTGCGGGAGACTGACCCGCACCGCGTCAGGAACGGGAGCGCGCCGCTTCACCGTTGAGCGTGCCGCTATGCAGGCGGTCTTCTTCAACCTGCTGACCCCTGGCTGTAAGTTCCAGTGACGTTGCGACCGCGCTGGCATCGTTGATGCGAAACCTCGCTCGCACGTAGTCGGCTGGCGGGGTTTCTTTTAGCAGATCAGCGAGGCGGGTGGCGCTTATACTCAAATCTCCCACTTCATAGCCCAGCGCGGTTAGCATCTCCGTCTGGCTATAGCCGTAAATCTCCGTTAGCTTTGCCAGCACGGTAGGCGGCGGCGTGGTCTTCAAGTCTCCCAGCTCATACGCGCCATAGCTCGGTTGCGCCATGCCCAGCAGGTCGGCGACCTCGCGCTGCTGCAAACCGAGTTGCTCACGCCTGCGCTTCAGCATCGCGCCGAAGCCAGCCGTATTATTCCGTGTCATCATCTCGCTCCCTCTCTTCCTGTTCAGGATTATACCACCACAAAGGTTATAGGTTTTAGTTTTACTTATAATTATAGGCAAGAACTATAAGGAGATGTTGGGGTAAATGGTATGCCTATTTGCTCTAAACCTATTGACAAACAAAGGAAATGGCTATATAATGGTATCACACCAAGCGAAACACCGCGAAAGTGTGATACCAACCAAAGCGTGAACTCTGGAAGGTATTTCAAGGGCTGGCGACCCTAAGCGAATAGATGATGCAGAGACTGGTAGGATGCCAGCCCTGCCATTCAGAACCCCTACTTTGCTGTTCACGCAGCGGTGGGGGTTCACGTTTTTAGAAGGAGACAAGCAATGTTTGGTAATATCAGCAGTTGCCCAGATTGCGGCGCGGAGACGGTATTTGCGCTGGGTTGTCATTACGATGGTAAGGTGGGTTATCCCCACAAGTGCGTTGCAGTTGCAATTCCCGATGAAGTACCCGCAGGTGAGAACGCTTGCTGCAAGTGCGGTGGGCAGCTAGCAGCGGCGGTGAACGCCAGGGGCGTTGCACCGGCGGGCAAC
>JANXYP010000054.1 GCA_025355955.1 Chloroflexota bacterium | reverse complement strand
TCGCGGCAGACAATCCAGTTGCCCTCCTGGGTGACAGGGATGTTAGTGCCAGGGTAGGAGAGGATCTCCAACAGGTCGGCGGGTAGCTTCTGCTCATCTTGCTTCGGTTCGCTCATGTGTGGCTTGCTCCTTTGCGTTTCGTGTATTGTTAGGGGTAATTATAACGCAAAGGGGACGGAAACGAAAGGCGGCTAGCGGATTCGGTTCAAGGGATTGGGCAAGCGGGCTGAAAAAGTTGTTCGTTTTTCCCAACCAAAAAGCCAACAAAAGCCAACAGAATGTAGCGCTCCTTCTGCTAGAATGGACTTGCGTTTAACCAATCCATTCATCCTCTCCCAAATTGGGAGGGTTACAGGCAAAAGGAGAACTCATGAACCGTAATCGTCGTAGCGCAGGCTGGCCGCTGCTAACCCTGGTCGCCCTGCTAATGTTTATCAGCCTTGCCGGTGTGGCGCTGCCCCCCGCTGCCGCCGCGTCAGCCAAACCCCAGTCAACCAGTGCGGCTGCCCCCGCAACCAGCCTCAGTTTCGCCCGCACTGATTACACCGTGGGTCAAGACAGCCAACCCGACCAGGTAATCACTGCCGATCTCAACCGCGACGGTAAGCTGGACATCATCACCGTCAACTTCACTGGCGGCGTTTCCGTGATGCTCAACAATGGCGACGGCACCTTCGCGCCCTCCCAAATCTACTCCAACGACCAGCAGACCCATGTCGCCGCCGTCGCCGACTTCAATGGTGATGGCAAGCTCGATATTGCGGTTGCCAAAGCCGATGTTCTCGGCATCATGCTAGGCAATGGCGATGGCACCTTCGGGAGTTTCACCAACATCACCAGCCTCTGCTGCTCCTATGCGCTACTTGCCACCGATCTGAATCGCGACGGCAAGACCGACCTGGTGTTCGGCGATGGCAACAATACCAAGGTGATGCTCGGCAATGGTGATGGCACTTTTGGTGCGGCCACCAGCTACCCAACCGCCGCGAACGACCTAGCCGCTGCCGACCTCAACGCTGATGGCAAGACCGATATTGTCGCGGTCAGCAGCAACAGCCAGGTCAGCGTCATGCTCGGCAATGGTGATGGCACCCTGCAAGCTGCCGTCAATTACGCTACGAGTGCAGTCACTTCGGGGGTGGTCGCCGCCGATTACAACCATGATGGCAAGCTCGACCTGCTCACCAACAATAATGGGCAGACTGCCTCATACCTGCGCGGCAACGGCGATGGCACCTTCCAGCCCGCCAGCACCTTTCCCATAAGTGGCTTCGGCGAGTCGGTTCGACTTACCGTTGGTGACTATAACCACGACGGCAACCTCGATTTCGCGGTGAACGGGGTGTCGGTATCACTGGGCAACGGCGACGGCACCTTCCAGCCTGCCCAGACCTTTGCCGTTGTTGGCGAGGCGGCAGGTGTCACCACTGGCGACTTCGACCACAATGGCAGCGCCGATCTCGTCAGCGTCAGCAACATCAGTGGCGCTACCAACGTCTCGGTGCTGCTCAATTCCACACCACCCGCCTGTGCCAGCCTGAGCTTCGCCGCTCACAACGATTACCCTACCGACGTGACCGCCGAGGCAGTGGCAATTGGCGACCTCAACCATGACGGCAAGCCCGACCTGGCGGTTGCCAACATCAACGCCGCTGATGTCTCCACCCTGCTCGGCAACGGTGATGGCACCTTCCAGGCGCGGGTCAATCACAACGTCGGGGTTGGCCCATCCTCAATCGCCATCGGCGACCTGAATCGCGACGGCAACCCTGATCTGGTTGTCTCCGATTATCAAACCAACACTCTATCGCTGCTGCTGGGCAACGGTGACGGCAGCTTCCAGCCTGCCGCCAGTATCAACGTGGGCGTGCGGCCATACTTCGTGATCATCGCTGATTTCAACCGCGACGGCAAGCTCGACCTCGCCACTGCCAACTATTTCTCTAACAACATCGCGGTGATGCTCGGCAATGGCGACGGCACATTTGGTGCGCCCACCTATTTTGCTACTGACATCCAGCCATATGCCCTGGCGACCGGTGATTTCAACCACGACGGCAAGCTGGACATTGCCACGGTTAACGAGCAGAACGGCACCATCTCGGTGCTGCTCGGCAACGGCACCGGCACCTTCCAGGCGGCGGTCAACTACCCCACTCCCAGTTTCCCCGATGGCATTCAGGTAGCCGACCTCAATGGTGATGGCAAGCTGGACTTGATCACGGCCAACTGGGCCAATAGCGCCAACACCATCTCGGTGCTACTCGGCAACGGCAATGGCACCTTCCAGCCCGCGACCGACTACGCGGCGCATGGCGACGGCCAAAACCTCGCTATCGCTGACTTCAACGCCGACGGCAAGCCCGATGTGGCGGTGCAGAGCTACATCAACGGCGATGTGAGCGTACTGGCGGGCAACGGCAGCGGGGGCTTTAATACGCCACTCAATTTGCCAGTCGGCGCAAACCCGATTGGTATTGCCGCTGGCGACCTCAACGGTGACGGCAACCCTGACCTCGTAGCCGCCAGCCAGACTCTCTCCGGCGTGTCGGTGCTGCTCAACACCTGCACTCCGCCGCCTGCTACCCCCACCTCAACTTTGCCGCCTACCAACACTGCAACGGTGACGAACACGCCTGCAGCAGCAACCAACACGCCAACCAGCGTGGCACAGCCAACCAACACCGCGACCAACCCGCCCACCTCAAGCAGCACGCCGATGCCGACAAACACCCCTGGCGGCCCAACTAGCACCCTGATACCAGCCACCAGCACGCCAGCGGCTACCAGCACGCCAGCCTCGACCAGCACCCCGCTGCCAGCCACCAGCACCCCACAGCCCAGCGCCACGCCGACAGACTGCCCTAACCCATTCGTTGACGTTCATGGCAATATCTTCTACGCCGCCATCCACTACCTTAACTGTCGCAGCGTAATCAACGGCACCGATGCCAGCCACTACACCCCTGGTGGCACGGCGACACGCGGTCAGTTCGCCAAAATCGTGGTACTCGGCTTCGGTCTCACCCTCTACACCCCGGCTGGCGGTCAGGACTTCACTGATGTGCCAGGCAGCTACTTTGCTTATACCTTCATCGAAACCGGCTTCCACAACAACATACTCAGCGGTTTCGACTCCGCCACCTGCATCGCGGCAGGCGCAACTCCGCCCTGCTACCTGCCCAATCGCCCGATAACCCGCGGGCAGCTCACCAAGCTGGTAGTCAACGCCGCGCACTACACCCTGTTCACCCCCACTGGCAACCAAACTTTCACCGATGTGCCGCCCAGCAACGTCTTCTACATCAGCATCGAAACTGCCGCACACAAGGGCGTGATTGCGGGCTATCCCGATCACACCTTCCGCCCCAACAACAACATCCGCCGCGACGAGATGGCCCAGATCGTCTACAAAGGGGTCACTACGCCTTAACAGTTGAGAGTGGCAAGTGGCAAGTTGAAAGAAAAAGCAGGGGCGCACGAATTGTGCGCCCTTGCCGATTTTTGAACGGTTTAGTCGAGCAGATTGTGTGGTTTGCGTATGGGGCGGACTGCGCTCGCTCTGGTGCGATTTACACCAATTAGATGAGGAGATAGTGTGTTTTCTGTAGGGGCGAACCGTTGTTCGCCCTGTTGCAATTTACACCATACCCAAACGCAATTGATACTACATCGTCATCGTACGCAACAGGTAATGGATGCGCGGAGCAGGGTGGAAGACGCAGAAGCAGTAGGGCGCGGTTGGTAGTTACGATAGGCATTGCGGTTGGGTAGCAAGGCGAGCGCAACCCGCCCCTACGCCACCATTGCCGCCCCGCCTCATCCGTTTATCCGCTTGTCCGCTGCCCACGTCCGCTGGGTAATCCGCTTCCATACGTCAAACCAGAAGGGCGCACTCCACCATGCGCTCTTCAACGTGCCTCTTGCAACTTCTATATCACTTCGAGATTATTACCCTCGCCGCACTTGTGGCCGCATCGAGCAGCGGGCCAGCGAATATGCCCAGCAGCACGGTGCCGAGGCCGGTGAGCAGCATGGCAATAACCATTGGCAGCGAAGTCCACCGCTCAACCATCACAGTTGCACTGCCACTAACAATTATGACCTGCTGCTGGGGCGCAGGGGCGGGCTGGTAGAGGGCAGCGACGATGCGGAGATAGTAGTAGGCCGACACCGCGCTCATCAGCACGCCGATGATGGCAAGCTCGGCGTGGCCGCTCTGGAAGGCGGCGGCGAAGATGGTCAGCTTGCCGAAGAAGCCCGCGAGGGGCGGGATGCCGGTCAGCGATAGCAAGCAGATGGCTAGCGTGGCGGCCATGCCGGGGCGACGCGCCGCCAGGCCGCGCAGACTGGTTAGGTCGGTGCCACTGCCGTCGGCGCGTTCCAGCGCGGCAGCAACCGCAAACGCGCCGCCGTTCATCACCGTGTAAGCGGTCAGATAGTAGAGCGCGGCAGTAACCCCTTGCTGGCTGTTCGCCACCACCGCAACCAGAATGTAACCGGCGTGTGCCACGCTGGAATAAGCCAGCAGCCGCTTGAGGTTGGATTGCGCCAGCGCTAGCAGGTTGCCGCCAATCATGGTCAAAGCCGCCATCGTCCACAGCACTGGCAGCCAACCGCTGACAATGCTGGTGAGCGCCCCATTGAACACGCTGATCAGCGCGGCGAACGCCGCCGTCTTGGTGCCGATTGACATCAACAGGCTGACCGGCGCGGGCGAACCTTCGTATACGTCTGGTGTCCACATATGGAACGGCACCGCCGACACCTTGAAGCCCAGCCCAGCGGCAACCAACCCCGCACCGACCAGCAGCAGAGTCGCGCCGCCACGCAGATTATTGCCCGCCGCCAATACCGCCGCAATATCGGGGAAGCCAGTCTTGCCGGTCGCGCCGTAGAGCAGAGCGATGCCGTACAGCAGGAAGGCGGTGGCAAACGAACTGAGCATGAAATACTTCAGCCCCGCCTCTTTGGAGATGCCCCGCCCCGCCGCAAATCCCGCTAGGATGTAGAGGGCCAGCGACAGCAGCTCGAGGCCGAGGAAGGCGGTCATGAAGTGCTGCGCGGTCGCCAGCAGCACCATACCCATGATCGCGGCCAGCATCAGTGCGTAATACTCGCCAGGCCGCGCCAAGTTGATACGCTCAATATAATCGGCGGAAACCAGCAGGGCCAGCCCACCGCCCACCAAAACAGTGATGGTGAGATACCAGGCGAAGTCGTCGGCCCGCACCTGCCCCCCCATCGCTCCTCCCAGCGGGTTGATCGGCCATTGTATTGTGGTGTAAACGATCGCCGCTACCACGCCGAGCAGCGCCAAAGCCGCAAGTGCGCCCCGCTTCACCGCTGGCAACAGATCAGCCAGCAGCACCAGCAGGATGGTCGCCGCCAAAATCAGCGGTGCGCCAATCGCATACCAGTCGCTTTCGGTTATGTTCATTACGTTGCTCATAGTGCTGAGTGCTGAGTGCTGAGTGCTGAGTAGTAAACAACGATTGTCGGCATTACAAGGATTGCTGCTCGTTTGTGGTTGTTCAGGATTGCCTGACTTTCTTATTAGCCCG
>JANXYP010000029.1 GCA_025355955.1 Chloroflexota bacterium | reverse complement strand
CCCATCGGGAGGGGTATGGGGTGGGTCCGAGAGGTGGCACACACCCACCCCAGCCCCACCCGATGGGGGGGGAATTAGTAATGCACTCAAAACTCAAAACTTAGCACTTTGATGTTCTCCCCTCCCGCCGGGAGGGGCCGGGGGTTGGGTCCGAGGGGTGGCACACACCCACCCCAACCCCTCCCGATGGGAGGGGAATTAGAAATGCACTCAGCACTCAGCACTCAGCACTCAGCACTGATCTACAACATCGGCCAGCTAGCCACCCCGATTGACGAGGGCAGGCCGCTGGTCGGTGCCGCGCAAGGTAGGTTGCGGCTGATTAGCGACGCGGCAGTGGCAATTGACCAAGCCGGGCGCATCGCCGCAGTGGGCGACAGCGCCACGCTGCTTGCCCAACACCAGGTGGGGGAGAAGCTCAACGCGGGCGGGCGTACCATGCTGCCGGGCTGGGTGGACGCGCACACTCACGCCTTCTACGCGGGCGATCGGGCCGACGAGTTTGCGTTGCGCTTGCAGGGGGCGAACTATCTGGAGATTATGGCAGCGGGTGGGGGGATTATGTCCACCGTGCGGGCGACGCGGGCGGCCAGCGCCGATCAGCTACGCGAACTGACTGCGGCGCGGTTGCGACGGATGCGGGCCAATGGCACCACCACCGTCGAGGTGAAGAGCGGCTACGGCCTGAGCGTGGCCGAGGAGTTGCGCTGCCTCCGCATCCTGCGCGACCTGGCCGCCGATCCAACCCTGCCGCGCATCGTGCCAACCTTCCTCGGCGCACACGCCATACCTGGCGAATATGCGGGCCGCGCCGATGAGTACGTCAGCCTGGTAGTCGAGCAAATGCTGCCGCAGGTGGCTGCCGAGCGGCTGGCCGAATATTGCGACGTGTTCTGCGACATGGGCGCGTTCGATGTGGCGCAGACGCGGCGGATAATGGAAGCTGCCGCCGCACTGGGCTTGAAGTTGCGGCTGCACGCCAATGAGTTCGCGGACATCGGCGCGGCGGAACTGGCTGCGGAACTACGCTGCGTCTCCGCCGACCATCTGCTGCTGCTCGATGAGGCGCAAATTGCCGCGCTGCACAATGCGGGATGCGTCGCGGTAGTCGCCCCCGGCACTCCCTACGGCCTCGGTCTTGATCACTACGCCCCGGCGCGGCGCATGATCGAAGCGGGCCTCCCAATCGCCCTCGCATCCGACTGCAACCCCGGCACCTGCCCCTGCGAGTCCATGCCCCTGATCATCAGCCTGGCTTGCACCCAGATGCGGCTCACCCCCGCCGAGGCGATTGTCGCCACCACCCTGAACGGCGCATACGCGCTGGGCCGCGCCCACGAGGTGGGCAGCATCGAGGTGGGCAAACGCGCCGACCTGGTGCTGTGGGATGTGCCATCCTACACCCACCTACCCTACCGCTTCGGCAGCAATCTGGTCTGGAAGACAGTTATGGGTTTTGAGTTTTGAGAAAGTGTCTGAAAAGCCGTTCCGTTGTTTGTAGGGGCGAACCGTTGTTCGCCCTTTTCAGACACTTTCTGACTATGGGCTAGTAATCCCCTTGTACACGATCTGGGCCATGGCATCGCGGCGGATGTTGGCGTTAGGTTGGAATGTGCCATTCGGGTAGCCGTTGATTACGCTGTGCGCGTGAGCGGTCTCGATCGCCAGGTAGAAGACGTTGGCGGGCGGCACATCGGTGAAGGTCTGGGTGCCGGGCGTGACTAGCGGATATTGCGCGGCGTTGACCACCAGCTTGGTAAGCTGGCCGCGAGTGATGGGGCGGTTGGGCAGGTAGCAAGGATAGGCCGCATTAGCAGCAGCGCAAGAAGCAGGGTCGAAGCCGCTGAGGATGGCCGCCGCCTTGCCGCTTTCGATGTAGGCGTAGGCGAAATAGCTGGGCGGCACGTCGGTGAACGAGGGAGATGGTGGGGTGCTGAGGGTGATGCCGAAGCCTAGCACCACTACTTTGGCGAACTGGCCGCGGGTGGATGTTCCTGCCGGGCTGAAGTGGCTGCGGTCAGTGCCATTGACCACGCTGCGGCAGTAAAGATAGTGAATTGCGCCGTAGAAGACGTTGCCGCTGATGTCGGTAAATGAGTTGGCGCAGTCGGTGGGAGTGGGCGGCGGCGGGTACGATGGCGCAGTAAAGCGAATCGCTTGCGTGCTGCTGATGGCGGGTGCATCGAAGCTGTATTGCAGGCCGATGCTGCCGCTTGTACCCTGCGTGCCGATGGTGGCGCTGCTGCCGTTGCTGTCGTCGCCGCTCATCGCGTTGTACTGGAAGGTGATCGCGTTGCTACCCTCGTCCAGGATGGCCTCGAAAGTGTAGTCACCATAGGGTTGCACGTTGTCGTTGTGCTGCACGTCGCGCCACTCGACCACGAAACGGCGGTGCGGCTCCGCGCCACTAACTGCGGTGTAGACGTTGCCCTGATTGACCATGGTGAGGTCGTCCCACAAGGGATAGAGCGCATTGGCGGGTGCGGCGGGGCTGGGGATGGCGATGTTCATGCCGCTGGTACTTGCGCTGCTGAACTGGATATTACCGTTGGTGGTGACATTCAGCGCGGTGTAGGTGTTGCCATAGTAGACGAAGGCGAAGGGCAGATTGACACTAGCAGCGCCATCATTGCGGTTGGTGAAGCTGAGTGGCCCACCGATGCCA
>JANXYP010000016.1 GCA_025355955.1 Chloroflexota bacterium | reverse complement strand
GTCAACCAGGATGTCCTCGAACAACTCCAGGATCTCCTGCGTATCGTTCACCACCAGAATGCGTTTCGCCACAGCTTTTTCCTCTCTCTACGTTCGGCTATGAACTGCAATTTTGTTTCTATCGAACAGCGGCGCAAGTATAACACAGATCGGCTATTTTATAAATAAATGATGCACCGGGGGTACCAGTTAAACTTTTGCATGACCAACCAGGTTGAACAATGGTTCGCCCCATAGACATCCAGCTATACTTCGCCTCAGCCTTGATGCATTGGCTAGCCGAAGTAGTTGAACAACGGTTCGCCCAATAGACATCCAGCTAAGGAAACAGGTCAGCGCATCTTATGCTGATTTGTTCCTAATGGTGGTGGCTCTCTGGGGGTCTGGGGGTTCAGCCCCCAGCTGCTGCCCGCCCCTAATCTGTGGGTTTGCCGCACCTTTGCACTTACCAGCCCCCAAAGTCGCTGATAACGATGGGCATTGATGCGTTTAAACAGCTGAGGCTGACCCCCCAGACCCTCCAGAGCTTATCCCCAACTTTCTTATTTTGGTGCCTATGGGGCGAACAACGGTTTACCCCTACCGATCGCTTGCTCGGCAAGAGCATGAGACACCTCTGCTCTGGAAATTGATCGGCCGCAAATAGCAGGGGCGTACCACAGCACGCCCCTACTTTGGATAGTATCTGCAATTTTCAACAGGGTGGGCCACCGCCCGCCCCTACGGAATGAGCTATGGCGTAGTTACCCCCTTGTAGACGATCTGGGCCATCTCGTCGCGGCGGATGCTATTATTTGGGCGGAAGGTGCGGTCGGGGTAGCCATTGACCACATTGTGTGCGTGGGCGGTTTCGATGAATGCGTAGAAAACGTTGCTCGACGGCACATCAATGAAGCTGGGAGTGGTCGGTGTGATCAGCAGATAGTGAGCGGCCAGCACCACCAGTTTGGTCAGTTGCCCCCTGGTGATCGGGCGGTTGGGCAGGTAGCAAGGCGGGGTCGCGCCCGCCGCGATGCAGCTAGCCGAGTCGAAGCCGCTAAGGATACCGGCGTGGAAGCCGCTCTCGATGAACAAGTAGGCGAAGTAGCCAGGTGGCACATCGGTGAAGTCCTGTGCGCCGCTGGGGGTGTAGAACGGCAAGCCAAAGCCGAGGACGACAACTTTGGCGAACTGCCCTCTTGTGGAGGTGCCAGCAGGCGAGTAGTGGGTTGCGTTGGTGCCGTTAACCACCCCACGACAATTCAGGTAGTGGATTGCGATGTAGAAGATATTGCCCGTGATGTCCACGAAGGGGTTGGCGCAATCGGTTGGTGTCACCGTGGGCGGCGCAGGTGTATTGGTCGGCCCACCGGGCGTGTTGGTCGCTGGCAGTGGCGTATTTGTCGGTGGCACAGGTGAGTTGGTTGGCCCGCCGGGCGTATTGGTCGGCAGTGGGGTGTTGGTCGGGGGTGGAGTGTTGGTTGGACCGCCAGGGGTGTCGGTTGGTCCGCCGGGGGTGTTGCTCGGCGGTGGGGTGCTAGTCGGTGGCGCTGGTGTGGCAGTCGGTGGCACGGGCGTGCTGGTCGCAGTGGGTGTGTCGGTCTGGATTGGTGTGTCGGTTGGCGGCACAGGCGTGTTCGTCGGTGTAGCGGTTGGCACTGGCGTGTCAGTCAGGGTTGGCGTGTCGGTGGGCGGCAGTGGCGTGTTCGTTGGTGTATCTGTGGGCGTATTCGTGGGTGGCAGCGGCGTACTCGTCTCCGTATTCGTGGGTGGCAACGGCGTACTCGTCGAGGTACTGGTAGGCGGCAGGGGCGTGCGCGTCGCTGTACTGGTTGGCGGCAGCGGCGTGTTGCTGCTGGTCGGCGTGAATGACGGCGTGTTGGTGCGCGTCGGCGTGTTAGTCGCTGTATTGGTCGGCGTTGGTGTCCCGCTGCTGGGCAGAGCGTAGGCGGTAATCCTGCTACTCTCATCGGTAATATAGACGATGCCGTTTACCACCGCCGGGCTTTCCCAATGGATGTTGCCGATAGACCCACTCCACAGCGATACGCCGGTGAGGGGATTGTAGGCGCTAATCGCCCCAATGTGAGCGGTGAACAGCACCCCGTTGGCAACGATTGGCGATGAGGGGTTGTTGGAGCTGATATGCCAACGCCCGCGCAACCCAGGCACCGTGCCAGTGTAGACGATCTGCATCCCGTCCAGGCCATAGCTTATGGTGCTGACGAATAGCCAGCGGCTCTGGTCGCTAGGGCTGATCCAGGTGGCAGGCGAGGGCAGCATCTCATTGCCGTTGAGGATGTCGAGGTTCTGGATCTCGTTGCCCAACTGCCCCGGTCCGCCCGCGCCGCTCATCGCGTCGAGGTTGATCAGACGGATGATGCCATCCTTACCACCCTGAGCGGCGACGTGCTGGTAAGTGCTGGTGATGGGCATGGAAAGAATCACCGGGTTGGTGCTGCCCAGATCAGCATCAACATTTTGTAGGTGCTGAAAATCGGCGGGGGTGTAGGAGTCGAGCGGCTTGCCATTCGCGCCGGTGCCGTTGGGGTTGAGTTCCATTACGCTATCGCCCCAGTTGTAACCGCCGGTGTTGCCATTGAAGTTACCGTTGCCAGTGGCAGCGTAGATCTTGTTGGTATCGGGGTCGTAAACCACTCCAGGACGCGCCCACACCGCGTTTTGGTGTTGGCGGCAGTCGTTCACGCCTGGCGTGCCATTCAACACGAAGTGCACAGTCAGGTTGCTGCACGCCGCGTTGAAGACATTCTGTGCGCCAGTGTTCAGGTTGATAGTGGTGACGTGGCCCTGGTAGTCGCCCGCATCGCCGGGGTAGCCGCCGTTGGCGACGTACAGGTAGGGCGTGCCATCGGTGTAGATGGCGGTTGCCAGCGCCGCTGAACCCTTCTCCACGCTGGGCTTGAGCGTGGCAGTCTCCGGCCAGCCCGCGCCGATCGTCTCGCTGCCATCGCCTGCGTTGTACTTGTGAACGTAGCCGTCCAGTCCGTAGCTATAGACGAACTGGTGGGCGGGATCAGTGTGGTTAGGATCGAGCGTCGGTGAGGATGTGGTATACTGTGGCCCAGTTGCCGCCTGCCGCATCCAGATGGTCGCGCCGGTATGGGCGTTCAACGCCACCAGCCTGCCAGCTTTGGTGGTGACGAACACGGTATCCACACTGCCGGTGCCGGTGATCACGCTGCTGAAGTAGACGGGCGAACTATCGGCGGTATCGGGCAAGGAAACGCGAAACAACTGTTGCAACGCGCCAACGTTGCCGATGTTGATCAATGATTCCTGGGTGTTATTGCCAGAGTGCTGCTCGTTGCCATCGAACTGCGGCCAGTCGTAGGCAAGCGCCACCAGCGGTGCCAGGGCCAGCGCAGCAGCCACCAACAGGCCCAGCCCGCTTGCCAGTTTACGAGTACGCATAGTTGATGCCCCTTTCTTAGTTACTACTGATGCTCCATTTTACGTAGATCGCCTCTGCCACGAATCACCCTGGATGCAACCATCCGCGCAAGGGAGCGGCAACAGTTTAGCAGAGAAGCAACAGCGGGTCAACCGCTCCTGGCCGATTTGTAGGGCTGTTGCAAAGTCGGCTGCCTGGGCGGGATAATCACTGCCCCTACAAGGGCTTGTGCTTGTAGGGGGCGCAATGAGAATGCGCCCTGGCCGACTTTGCAACAACCCTGGCCGATTTGCTTTATTGAGGGCCAACCGCTAAAATGCGGCACAGACATTGCCCAATTTGCCCCTTGCCGTATCTTCCCTGCGGCAAAGAGAGGAATATTCCAGATGAACAATCAAGCTAACCCTGCGCCTACTTCAACCCCGCCCGCGGGCAATTACGATCAGTATGGCGGCTGGCTGCCGCTGCCCATCGCTAACCCGTCTGGCTACTTCCGCACCACGACAGTGGCGGGGCGCAGTTGGCTGGTTACGCCTGGGGGCCATGCCTATTTCAGTCTGGGGGTCAACCTGGTGGCCTTTGGCGGCAAACCTGCGGTCAACGACAGCTACGACCAGCGGATGTTCGAGCGATATCGCAACCGCCCTGCGCTGTGGGCAAGCGATGTGGCGGCGCAACTGAGCGGCTGGAGTTTCAACACCATCGGCGCCTTCAGCGACAGCGCCATCCGTCATCATAATCTGGCCGAGACTCGGGTGCTAGCCCTCACCCCCACCAGCCTCAACTCGCCCTATAATGTCCGCGCCGCCAATCCTGGCTTCGCTGATGTGTTCGACCCAGCCTTTGCCAGTGCGGTCAGCCAAATAGTCGCCACCGCCATTAGCGATCCCGATATCACCGACCGCTGGTTGCTCGGCTGGTTCCTCGACAACGAACTGTACTGGCCTAAAGGCGGCTACTACATCGACAACCTGGATGCCACCCTCAGCGAAGACTTCATCGCCTTGCCTCGTGCTGCAGCGGGCAAGCAAGCCTGGGTCAATCAGCTAATCGCTAAATACAACACTATTGACAATCTGAACCGTAGTTGGGGTACCACATACACCAGCTTCACTGGCCCCGAACCGACCAGCCTGCTCAATGTCACGCTGATTCCCGCGTCTGCCGCCATCCCCGATAAATTGCAATTCCTGGGAGCAATTGCCGACCAGTATTATCGCATTACCTGCAACGCAGTCCGCGCCCGCGACCCCAACCACCTCATTCTCGGCGACCGCTATATCGGCGTAGCGATATATCGCGAGGTAGTTACCGCCGCCAGCAAGCATATTGACGTGGTTAGTCTCAACCTCTACGAGACCAATACCGCCGACAACCTCACCCTCGACAATCTCGATTTCGCCGCATCTCTGGGCAAACCGATGCTGGTTAGCGAGTACGGCTTCCGAGCGACCACTTCCGGCCTGCCCAACAATCCGCCAGTACAGGCCCTACTGGTGCCAACTGATGCGGATCGGGCCTCTGCCTATCAGCTGATGATAAGCGAGATGGCCCGCCGCCCCTATGTGGTGGGGGCGCACTGGTTTATGCACGCCGACCGCGCTATCCTTGACACCCATCGCAGCGGTGGCTACTTCGGTCATCACAACTGGGGATTGGTGGACATCAATAACAACCCTTACCCTGCCCTGATCAGCCGTGCGACGGTAGAGAATGGCAATATCTACAACAAGAAGCTGGGCCAGGTTGCCGACCTGGATGCGCCCATCCCCCTATCGCCAATGTATGCCGCGCCAGTGTTCACCATCAACCCCACCTTCAACTGGCGACCAGTCTCTGGCGCAATCAGTTATGATTGGCAGGCGGCCCGCACCCCCAACTTTGCCAACCCGATCACCGCCGCGAACCTGCTCACCCCCACCTACACCCCACCTGGTACCAGCCCCTTGAGCGCTGGCCGCTGGTACTGGCGGGTGCGCGCTAATGGCGGCACCATACCTGCACCTTATACCACGCCACAACCCTTCTTCGTGCTGCGCCAGACCAGCACGCTACTGATTAATGGCTTCGAGACCCCGCCCGACGTTACCATCCAGGGCCAGGGGCCAGATTATCGCTGGGTCGAAGAGGTACTGGGCGATACGAAAATGGTCGGCACCGCCATTGGCGTGACCCAGGGGCAGCAGGCGGGTCTACTCACTTTCAGCGGGCAGACCAATGGCCGCGACAATCATTATAGTTGGGCGCAACTGTACCGATACCCCAACGGTGGGCAGTTCACCCCTCGCAATTGGAGCGGCTACGACTATCTCAGTCTCGACATCACCAACCCTACCGCCGATATTCCCGCACCGCTGGTAGGCATCGGCTTCAGCGACGATGGCGGGCGCGGTGGCAGTGAGCAACTACCGATCCGCAGTGGCACCACCCAGGCCACGCTCTCGGTTGATGCCGCAGTAGCAGGTGGGATGAACCCCGCCCAGATGGCCCAGTTCTTCTTCGCCACCCGTCGTCCTATTTTCGGAGCGGAGCTTGCGCTTGACAATCTCACCTTGCGCCAGACGGCCCGCGACACCGTACCACAGCCCGCGATTACCCCCACCGTCACCGACGCGCAGGCCGACGGCGCGCTATTCGTAGACTGGCGCAACTACCAGCCCGCCACCAGCACGGTCGCTTATCGAATCTACGTCAGCGATCGCCCTGGCACGCCGATTAGCTCGCTTACCCCCGTGCTAACTCTCGATGCGGTTGCCCAATCCACCCTGCTACGCTGTTCGCTCAACCTTTCCCAACCCGGCAACGACCCCAACGGCTATAATATCCTGCCCAACGGCCAGCCCTTCTACATTACCATAGTAGCAGTGGATTACTGGGGCAATACCGGCGCGGTTGCCTCATCGATGGGCGCAACCCCCAGCCAGTGTGGCATCAGCTTCAGCGATATGCCGCCTTCTAACTTCGCCTACGCTGCGGTCAACGAACTAGCCTGCCTCGGCATTGCCAGTGGGGTGGGCGGTGGCCTGTTTCTGCCCAACGCGCTTACCACCCGCGAACAATTTGCCAAGCTAATTACCTTGACCCGCAACTGGCCGATCATCAACCCGCCCCATCCCACCTTCAGCGATGTGCCAACCGGCAACCCGCTCTATATATTCGTCGAAACTGCCTATGCCAATGGCGCAATCAGTGGGGCTAGCCAGTCCGCTTGCCAGGCGCGCGGCCTGGGCTTCCCCTGCTTCCTGCCTCACGACCCGATTACCCGTGTGCAGATCGCCATCATCCTGGTGCGGGCATACGGGTGGGCGATTGACACTTCTGGCGGACCGCATTTTACCGACGTGCCGCACGGCGCTTTCGGCTACAATGAAATCGAGACCTGCTACAATCGTGTCGTAATCCGAGGGGTGGGCGGCGGGCTATTTGAACCCAACGCCAACGCCACCCGCGCCCAGGTCGCAGTGATGCTCTACATTTCGCTGCGCCAGTTCCAGGATCTGGCTGGCAACAGCCTAAGCGGTGCCACAGCGTAGGCAGACCGTAGCATCCCCAGCGAGGACACAATGAATTCGCGTCCCTACTAGAGATACTCTATGTAGGGGCGCAGATTTACTGCTCCCGGTTGAACGTGCCAACCTTCCAAACCAGCGCCATTGATTATATATGCCATTGTTGAACAAGATCATTTTACAGCATTTGGAGGTAATGGTTAGATACTGATACCAATTAGCCGTGGTGCCGCTATAATTTCTGTAGGGGCGAACCGTTGTTCGCCCTGGCCCAATTTATACTATCTGCTCGGCTAATCGGTATGAGAAAGGAGTTTACGAACGCGGGGCGGAAGGCGCGGGCGAGGCAAGGTAGATAGCCTGCAGATCGGCGATGTCGTCGCCGAGGTCGCCACGCTGCTTGCGCCGCCAGGCTAGTTCGGCGATGTAGGCAGCGCGACGCAAGGCAGCGGCGGGCGGCGCGATCGTGACTAGATCACCCGCCCGCGACTCGATTTCCTGCACCATGGTGGGGTTCAGTTCGCCGACCACGTAAGCGGGGCTGGTGAGCAGGTCGGATAGCTCACTAACGCTGACGTTGCGGTAGTCGCTGGTGCGCCGCCATTCGGGATTGCCGCCGCGTGGGGTGGTGGTGCGATAGCTTGCGGTAGCCAACCGTTCGCGCCCGATCATCACCACTGCCCACACCGTCAAGCGCGTGCTGATATCGGCGTGCTGATAGGCAAGACTGTCGAGGTTGCTGAGGCCGTAGAGGGGAATACTGAGGGCGGTCGCCACCGCCTTCGCGGTGCTAAGGCCAACCCGCAGGCCGTTGAAGCTACCCGGCCCCACCGCGCAGGCCACTGCTGACAGTTCGCCCGGCGTAAGACCGACGTAGTGCATCAGCGATTGCATCACCGGCACAAGCTGGGCGGTTTGTTCGCGGTGCGCCCGCCAGGTTTGCTCGGCGACCACTCCCACAGTGCTGTAAAGCGCGACGCTGGCGTTATCAGTGGCGGTGTCTATCGCTAGCATGGTCATGCCGAGTAGCCTCCGTAGTTTCGAGTAGCCTTCGTGCGATGCCTGATTACCCCTCACCCAGCCTCTCCCGCAAGGGGGAGGGGTTTTAGACTCTAACGCTCACAAAAGGGGAGAAGGGGTTTTTAGACTCCAGTGCTCACAAAAAGGGGCGGGGTTTCATTTTAGGCGAAAGCATCCTGCTTGAACTGGTTGAGCAGGGTAGTGTAGCGGCGGCCTACCGCGCTTATGCGAATGGTGCGCTTGGTTTCACTCAAGTAGGTGAGACGGATGAGTAGCCGCTCTTCAGGCATGAACTCGCCGCCGCGCTCCGGCCACTCGATTACGGTTACGCCGTCGCCACCAATATAATCCTCGATGCCGATGTCAATTGCCTGGCGGGGGTCGTCAAGACGGTAGAGGTCGATATGATAGAGCGGCAGAACCGAAGGATATTCGTTGACCAGTACGAAGGTAGGGCTGTTGACGTAGTCGTGGATGCCGAGGCCTGCCGCTACCCCCTGGGTAAACGCCGTCTTGCCCGCGCCGAGTTGCCCCTCCAGCAGCAGCACATCGCCCTCCCGCAACAGCGCGGCCAGCCGTGCGCCGATGCGTCGCGTCTGCTCCACGCTGTGACTGATCAGGTCAAGCTCGTGGCTGGCAACTGGTTCCTGGTGTCGAATAGTCATAGTTAAAGGTAGAATGTAGAAGATAGAATTTGACCAGTCCATGGGGCGCATGGCCGTGCGCCTTGCGTATCCCTATTAGCCAACTGCTTTCTTGGTGTTCTGCTTCGGCACGGCTGGCTTGGTCGGCGGCTTGCTGGCCGCCTTCTTGATTTCATCCTCGATTTGCTTCTGGTTATCAAGGGTATCGGGATCATTAGGCTTGGCTTCGAGCGCGGCGGCGACATAGCTACGGGCCTCATCGTAGTTGCCAGCACGCATTTGTGAGATTGCCATCAGATTCATAGCACGGGTATCATGCGGGTCTATCTTCAACGCTTCATTGAGCTGCTCCACCGCCAAATCGTAGCGCTTCATCCGAGTGTAGGCCATCGCCAGGGCGGCGCGAGTGCGACCATCACTAGGACCCATTGACACCGAACGCTGCCACGCTTTGGCTGCCAGTGCGGTGTAGCCCGCCTTTTGAAACTGCGTTCCCAGGTTGAAGAAGCCGAGGGCGCTGACCTCACCGTGATAGTTCGGCTCCACGATGCGCTGCTTCTGATTGATGAAGTCAGGCTCGGCGCGTACGATTGACAGAAACTGGGCAAACAAAATTACCACATCAATAATCAGGTTGGTAGGGCTTTTAACCGGGTCAAACACATAGCTGAGGAATGAAGCGAACCCGGTCAGTATAATTACTGCGATGTTAATCCGATAGAATATCCGCATCCGCGACCACGAGCCAATCGCCATGATGATGGCGATGCCGATGACTACGCCATAGTAGATAGCGATGGAGGTTTCCCGTTGCTGCGTGACCGCATTGATCTCCCCAGGGGTTAGGCCATAATGAGCGATCGTCGAAGTATCCAGGCTGACACTCACCTTTTGCATCTGCTGCTTCACTACCTCTGCCGTAAAGATCGCCAGACCCAGGCCAACCGCCGACCTAAGGGCGCGAACCACCCACAGCAGAACCACGCGCACGAGGGCGCTAGAACGCTTTTCGTTGGCGCTGGCATAAATGTAGAGATCACCGCTGCAGTTGGGGCAACGCTGATCTTCTACCCGAGTTTGCCAGCCGCAGTAAGGGCAGTCGAAGCGCTCATCGTGTTCGAGTTGCTCGGTCAGGGGGTTGAAGTCGGAGTTCAAGGCCGCACCTGAGTAGCGCTGCGTATCGTGGAGGGGAGCAGGCGCATCCTGGCTAGAGTTGTAAGGACTATAGCCATTGGTTTCCGCAACGGAGGCAAATGGGTTGACCCATGCGCTTGCGCTGGTATCGCCGTGATAACCGCGATCGGGTTGCTGCCACTCGCTAGCGTCGCGTTGCTCAGGGTAGCCGCCGGGCTGATCGTCCGGCCCAGGCAGATCAGCCCGCCGGCCAGGGCTATAGTCGGGATTGGTAGGCATATGCTGGGTGCCGGGCTGCAGCCAGTCTCCATCGTTGCCCGTATCATCGTAGCCGCCACTGCGATAGCCAGTGAAGGGTGCAGCGGAGTCGTACTCGTTCCCGCTAAGTGGTGGGCGGGATAGGGTCGCGCCTGGATTAGGGTCGCCCGGTGAGCGAAGCGAACTGGTGTCGCCACTACTGAAGGGAATAACCAGGTGATCCCAGGGCAATGCACCCAGCGGTGGCGCTGGCAAGCCCTGTGTTGCCGCCGAGCTGTTCAGATACAAATCCTGGGTTGCTGACGCAGGCGGGGTTGACTCCCTCACCGTAGTTAGGGATGGGCTGGGAAGGGAGGCAGACTCCCTCCCCGTAGTTGGGGGAGGGCGGGGGAGGGAGGCAGACTCCCTCCCCGTAGTTAGGGGAGGGCTGGGGAGGGGGGTTGCCTCGGGTTTCTGCATCTCGCGCTTGAGCTGCAATTGCTGCAGCTTGCGGGCGGCGGGTTCGTTGGCGGGGTTGAGGGTAAGCGCGTTTTCCAGGCAGACAATCTTATCTTCTAGTTCGGTCATTACCCCGCCCAGCCAGAGCCATGCCGGTTCGTTGCGCTCGTTGGCTTCGACGGCGGCGACCAGGTACTCGCGGGCCTCGTCGTTGCGTCCGGCGCGGGCGGCGGCGATGCCTTGTTTGCTCAGTTCTGCGGCTGATAGGGTTAGGTCAATCATCTGCTCTAATGCTTTCCGTGTCTAGCCGCTGCAGCATACACCTGCAAGGTCTGCTCCGCCGCCGTTCGCCAGGAGAAGCGCGCGCCCTGGATAGCAGCGGCGGCTCGCAGGTGAGCAGCGTAAGCGTCGTCATGTAGAATGCGGGCAGCGGCTTCGGCCAGCCCAACAACATCGTCGGGCGCAATCAGGATACCGGCATCACCAACCACTTCGGGCAGGCTGCTCGTGTTGGCGGCAATCACTGGCGCACCGCAGGCCAGCGCTTCTGCCACCGGCAGGCCAAAGCCCTCGTACAACGATGGGTAGACAAAAACGCTGGCGCTATTATACCACAACGGTAGCTCATCATCAGCAAGATAGCCAGGAAATACTATATCGCCCTCGCCCAACCCCGCCTGCCGGAAGGTATCATCGTAGAGCCAGCCCTTGGCCCCGCCCACCACCAGGCGCAAATCGGCAAAATCGGGCTGCTGGCGTAGTTGGGCGAAGGCCCGCAGCAGCAGGCCGATGTTCTTGCGCGGCTCGATGGTGCCGAGATAGAGGATGAATCGTGCGGGCAGATTGTGCTTGCGCTTGAACGCCGCAATGGCCTGCTGATCGGCGATGGGGCGAAAACGCTCGTCCACTCCATTGTACACCACCGTGATTTTATCGGCAGGCACGTGCAGCAGGCGCACGATGTCGCGCTTGGTGCTTTCCGAGACGGCGATGACGCGGCTGGCGTGGCGCACCGACCAGCCGGTGGTGGCAGTCAGGTAGCGGCGCTTGGCGGGTAGGTATTTTTCGGGGTAGACAAGGTAGATGAGGTCGTGGATAGTCACGACGGTGGGGCAGAAGGCCAGCAGCGGACGAATGTTGACCGGGCAGTGCAGCACATCCAGCCGCGCTGATGCGAACGGCAGCACGGTTTGCTCCCAGGGGATACGTATCTGGGGCCGCTCGGTGGGCAGCCGCGCCGCGACGAAGCGGATATTGGCAGCGCGGGCGTAGTCGGGGGGGCGCGGCGCGGGTGGCACCCACACGGTGTACTGGTTGGCGCGGTCAATCGCGGCGTACTGCTCAATCAGGGCGTGGATGTACTTGCTCACCCCCGCCTGGCGGTAGTTGGCGCGGAAGGACAGCAATTGTGCGTTGATGCCTATTTTCATGAAAGTGGGTGATGTGATTAGCTGATGCCAAGTTTGGCACGAATGAAGGCCCGGAACGAGTTTAGATCAGCAAAAGCGGTTTCTGCATCCTCAGCATCGGTGGACAAGCCAAGATAGCGAACTTCCACAGCGTAAGGCTCCAGGCCTCTTAGCGTAGCACGCTGGCTTTCAAAGCCAGCATCAATCGGTATGCACAAATCCTATAGCTCATTGAGCTTGTGGATTCTAGGGAAAGCGCGGCTATGCTCATACAAATATGCCTTTAGATACTTCTCTGCACACTGCTGGGTATGAAAACACACCCCATCACTTACCCGCCGCCGCCCCGACAGCAGGGCTAGCTCGGCCATTTCATAATCACCTTCTGCCTTTTCTACCAACTCGTTAGTTATTTCGTGCATATAGCACAATACCTCGCCGCGTAATCTCTTGAAGGAAAGGATCACCGATCGCGATGCGCCTTGCAAGATAATCAGGTTTACGTACCAGCAAATCCAAAGGAAAGTGCCTCCGAAGTGTACGTTGAATGGCAATCTCCTGCTGCACCTCTCGAAGTGGAGTGTTCATCACCACCAGCAGATCCACATCGCTGTCTGGGCGTGGCGTGCCATAGGCATATGAGCCGAACAGAATGATGCGCTCAGGGTCGAACTGCTCGACAATCTGACGCACCACATCGTCAATCGCCTCCTGGGGAATGCGCTCACGCTCGACGACAGGGGGTATATAGACTCCTTGATACTCCGTGTTGGTCATGGTCATTCTCCTTACGGGCCAATTATACCACCCACCAATCGCGCTAGGCAAGTTAGCTACCTCGTGTTTGACCCCTGGCTATATGCTAATGAACGAACCCATATCGCTTTTCTTTCATCGAAATGTAGCGCTGTTCGCCAATGATAAGGTGATCAAGCACCTCGACCTCCATCAACCGCCCAGCATCTACCGCCTTGCCGGTCATTACGATGTCCTCAGTCGAAGGCTCAGGGTCGCCGCTGGGGTGGTTGTGGGCAATGATGATCGCCGCGGCGTTCTCGCGCACCGCATCCTTGAATAGCTCGGCGACGCGCACGGTACTCTTGTTCAGCGACCCGCGATATAGCTCGACCATGCGGATCACCTGGTTCTTGGTGTTTAGCAGCACCACGCGAAGATGCTCTTGCTCCAGCCCGGCCATGTCCAGCATCAGCCAGTTAGCGATATCCGATGGGTTGCGTATCTGCATCCGCTCACCCGGCCCAGCCAGTAGCAGGCGACGGCCTATCTCCAGCGCGGCCTGCAGCTCGCACGCCTTGACCTCGCCCAGCCCTTTCTCGCCCTTCAGCTTGTTGAAGTCGGCCCGCATCAACCCCGACCAGCCACTGTATTGTACCAACAAGCGGTTAGCAAGCTCGACCACCGTCTCGCCGGGGCGACCAACCCGCAGAATAATCGCCAGCAACTCGGCATTGCTCAAGCTGCCAGCACCTTGCTTGATCAGCTTCTCGCGGGGGCGCTCGTCGGCAGCCATCTCCTTGATAGTCAGGCGGCCACCGCTTTGTGGCGTTTGGTAGACAAGTGGCTCATTGCTAGTCCGCGCCTTGCGTCGCGCAGGTGCAGGCGCTGTGGCAGCATCAGGGTTGGTGTTGATCCCCAGCAGCGGTTCGCTCAACGTGGGTTCACGCTCTGATAGGTCGGGATAGGTGACGTTGGCTTGATGGTCGGGGGTGGAGTGGTTGGTCATTGGTCTCCTCGAAGATGAGTGATGTTGGTGTAGGGGCGGGTTGCACTCGCCCTGTTTCAGAGACCCAGTTTGGCGCGGAGCAAATTGCGGATAGAGGCTGCCGCTTTGGACAAAGCATTAGCCTCGGATGCATCTGCCCAGTAGCCGGGGTAGACATAATTCTCAGCATCATCCTGGGTGAACTGCTGCAAAGGAGAGCGTATTGTCTCGAACTCGGCATCGCTTGTTAGACAAAGCTGCAGCAAATAAGAGAAGTCATACGTCTTTGGAAAGTATATCTTATGTTCCTGTAGATAGGCTTTCAGATACGCCTCAGCGCTCAACTGCGCGTAAAAGCAGATGTGGTCATAGCTCTTGAGTGCCTGAGCCAAAATCTCCATACTAACGTAGTGGCTTTCAGCCCTCTCTATCCACTCAGCGGTTAGCGGGTTTAGCTCGGCAGCAGCATCCGATTCCAGGTCAATTGCATATTCGCCCTCACGCACGGGAGGCCCGTATAGAGCGCTGCCCTTTTGCACGATATCTCTAAGGAAGAAGTCACCCAGAGCAATGCGGCGGGCAAGGTTGTCAGGAGTTCGTAGCAGCAGGTCAAGCTCGAAACTGCGCTTGATTGAGTGTTTAATGTGCGACGCTTGCTCAAACTCATTGGTCGGCGTATCCATCACCACTAGCAGATTCACATCGCTCTCTGGGTCGGGAGTGCCGTAGGCATAGGAGCCGAACAGGATGATGCGCTCAGGGTGGAACTGCTCGGCAATTTGTCGCACGAGGAAGTCAACCGCCTCTTTGGGGATGCGCTCACGCTGGTTGAAGGGTGGAACATATACAGCCCCTTCCAGCATTATATTGCTGCTTGCCATAACTGCCTCCTTTGTTATATACGACATTATAGCACAGGTTCGGGTGGACGGCAAACTTGCCAAAACAGCCTAATAATTGTACAATAGGGTGTGAAAGAACCCTGTTCGCCTGGCTGCCCTGTTTGCGCGAACCAAGGTTCATATAATTTGCGGATATTGGGCGCTACGACGCGCCGATGAGGGGAAATAAACAATGGAGAAATCAACCTTTACCACCAAGAAGGGTCTGGCCCAGATGCTCAAGGGTGGGGTGATTATGGATGTGGTCAACGCCGAGCAGGCCCGTATCGCCGAGCAGGCGGGTGCGGTGTCGGTGATGGCCCTGGAGCGGGTGCCTGCCGATATTCGGGCGCAGGGCGGGGTGGCACGGATGAGCGACCCCACTCTGATCGAGGAGATAATCAATGCGGTAAGCATCCCGGTGATGGCGAAGTGCCGCATCGGTCACTTTGTCGAAGCCCGCATCCTGGAGGCGCTGGGGGTGGACTATATTGACGAGAGCGAAGTGTTGACCCCGGCGGACGAGAAGCATCACATCAACAAGCGCGATTTCAAGGTGCCGTTCGTGTGCGGCTGCCGCAATCTGGGCGAGGCGCTGCGGCGCATCGGCGAAGGTGCGGCGATGATTCGCACCAAAGGCGAAGCCGGTACTGGCGATATAGTCGAGGCGGTACGCCATATGCGTACGGTGCAGGACGAGATCCGCCGCCTGCAGAATATGCCCACCGACGAACTGATGGCCCAGGCCAAGGAGATGGGCGCACCCTACGAACTGGTGGTAGAAGTGGCGCAAGCTGGTCGTCTGCCGGTGGTCAATTTCGCCGCTGGTGGGGTTGCCACCCCCGCCGATGCCGCACTGATGATGCAGCTGGGCGCGGACGGAGTATTCGTTGGCAGCGGCATCTTCAAGTCGGGCGACCCTGCCCGCCGCGCCCGCGCTATTGTCGAAGCCACCACCCACTACAACGACTATAAAGTGCTGGCCGAGGTAAGCAAGAACCTGGGCGAAGCGATGGTTGGCATCAGCGTCTCTAGCCTGGGCGAACGCGAATTGATGGCGAAGCGGGGCTGGTAATGCCAGTGCTGAGTGCTGAGTGCTGAGTGGATTAGCTTGGAACTCGGCACTCGGTTATGCAGACCTGGAGACTAAGATGACCAATCAGCAGATCAGGCAGCAGAAGATAGCTGAACCGCAAGACTCAGCACTCAGCACTCAGCACTCAGCACTCCGGGTCGGCGTGCTGGCCCTGCAAGGCGACTTTGCCGAGCATATTGCAATGCTGCAGCGGCTGGGGGTGGCGACAGTCGAGGTGCGCCAGCCGCTGCAACTGGCGGGGATTGATGGGTTGATCATCCCCGGCGGCGAAAGCACCGCGATTGGCAAGTTGGCCGAGCTTTATGGGCTGAAGGGGCCGATTGCTGCGCTGGCGCAGCAGGGGCTGCCCATTTACGGCACCTGCGCTGGTATGATCATGCTCTCCCGCGACATTGGCGACACTGCCGCACTGATCGAGGGCCAGCCGCAAAGCCTGTTTGGGGTAATGGACGTGAAGGTGCGGCGCAACGCCTTTGGCAGGGCAATTGATAGTTTCGAGACATCCGCGCTCATCCCCACGCTGGGTGAGCCGCCCTTCCCTATGATCTTCATCCGCGCCCCGTACATCGAGAGCGTGGGCAGGGACGTGGAGGTGCTGGCAACCCTGGCCCAGGGGGATGCGCCGATTGTGGCGGCACGGCAACGCAACCTGCTGGTCAGTGCCTTCCACCCTGAGCTTACTGCGGACACCCGCTTCCACGCCTACTTCCTCAAGATGATTGAGGAGCAACGAGGCCAACATTGATTAGAGCGGCCAACACGCTGGATTTGCTAAGGCTCTTCGTTCGCGGGCCGCAGCCGGTGTTGCAGTTTGATGCGCCGCAGTCGTTGATCCGCCCCCGCCCCGGCCTGCGTACCGGCCTCAACCAGTTGGCTCATGCTTTCGGCGCAGGCAGCAACCCCGCCGCCCCTATTTATGTATATATAAGCAGAGGCCAGTTGCTCGCCTATATCCGCGCCTGGAACGATAACCAGTCGGGCGGGCCGGGCAATAGTTGGACGCTGGCTGAGTTGGGCAACCCGCGCAAAACCCCACTCAGCGAAGAGATGGAGATAGAGTTGTTGGAAGCGTTCTGCCAGGCGGCGGGACAGTACGGCGCGACGCGAATGTTCGCCCGCTTGCCCGAAGGTGCGGCCCTGTTCGACACGCTCTACAGCCTTGCCTTTCATCCCTTTGCCGAAGAGACGGTATGGGCCAAGCTATCACTGAACGAGCGTCCAGCGGTAAATGCCAACCTACAGCCGCGCCTGTTGCGCCGCCGCGATGCCTGGGCAGTCTACCAATTGTATCTAACCCTAACTCCTGAGCAGGTGCAGCACAGCGAGGGCTACAGCAGCCGCCGCTGGCAGGCGGGCAAGTCGCGCATATCGTGGGGTGGCGACATCCGTCGCTTCGTATGGGACGATGGGCGTGGGGTGCGGGCCTATCTGCAGATGAACAGCGGGCCACGCGGCCACGAGATGAAGATAATGTCACAGGTAAACAGTAGCAGCGATCATGACCTGACCGGCGCGGTGGTGGACTATGCGCTAGGCCTACTGCAAGGGCGCGGAGAACGCGCCCCCCTCTACTGCACGGTGCGCGATTACCAGAGCGGCTTGAGCGATGCCCTGGAGGCGCGCGGTTTCCGTCCCATGCTGCGGCAGAAGGCACTGGTCAAGCATCTGGCTGCCTTCGTGCGGCAGACCGCGCCCGCGCTGCGCCCGGTTTGGAGCAAGCCGCTACCCGCCGATGTCGTACCGGCGGGACAAGGCGGGCTGGTGATGAATCGAAAGGAACGCGATTTATTGCGTCCCTACAATCAAGATAATGTGTCTGTGTAGGGGTATGAGTGATCACGCCCTACACAGCGGAGGTGATAATGGCCGACCTAATTGAGCCGCAGGAGCAGGTTTACGGACAGTATAATATTATGCCCTATGGCAGCAGCACCCGCCCCGGCTACCCCGCCGATCAGAGCAGCGATGAGCGGGCCGCAGGCGAGATGGAGATCAGCGATGACCTGGAAGTGCTACTGGCCGCGCTGCCGCCACACATCTACGACACCCTGGCCGCCGCTGATGACCGCCGCGACTTGCTTGAAATTATCATGGACCTGGGCCGCAAGCCGGAGGCCCGCTACCGTGGACGCGAGATCATCCTTAGTGACCGCGATGTGACCGAAGAGGACATCCAGCACGTTGTTTCGCACATCGGCGTGTTTGGCGACGACAATCGCGCCGGTATCGAGCGCACGCTGCACCGCATCTCCTGTATCCGCAATCGTGCGGGTAAGGTGGTAGGGTTGACCTGCCGCGTCGGTCGCGCTGTGTTCGGCACGATTGCGATTATCCGCGACCTGGTCGAGTCGGGGCGCAGTCTGCTACTGGTTGGCCCGCCAGGGGTGGGCAAGACCACCATGCTGCGCGAGACTGCCCGCGTGCTGGCCGACGACTTTCGTAAGCGGGTGGTCATCGTAGACACCAGCAACGAAATCGCGGGCGATGGCGACATCCCTCACCCCGCGATTGGCCGCGCCCGCCGCATGCAGGTCAAGACCCCCACCAGCCAGCACGCGGTGATGATCGAGGCGGTGGAGAACCATATGCCAGAGGTAGTCATCATTGACGAAATCGGCACCGAGCTTGAGGCGATGGCCGCCCGCACCATCGCCGAGCGCGGTGTGCAACTGATCGGCACCGCCCACGGCTCGACCCTAGAAAACCTGATGATGAATCCCACCCTCTCCGACCTGATCGGCGGCATCCAAAGCGTCACGCTGTCCGACGAGGAAGCGCGGCGGCGTGGCACCCAGAAATCGGTGCTGGAGCGCAAAGCGCCGCCCACCTTCGACATTATGGTGGAGATCCTGGACCGCGATCAGGTCGCAGTGCATGATAACGTCGCCGAAACAGTGGATTCGATCTTGCGTGGGCAGCAAATGCCCGCCGAGGTGCGTACCCGCAAACTGGATGGCACGATTGAAACCCGCGAAACCGAGGTGCTACAGATGATGGAGACAGGTGGCACTGCGCTCCAGCGCGGCGGCGCGCGTCCCCGCCCCATCAATGGCGGGCGGATGCGCGGCGGCAGCGGGCAGTCAGCACACCAGGGGCAGCAGGGACAGAGCCAGCGTTCAGCGCCGCCGCTCGGCTATACCGTGGTCAACCCGCCCGGCACACCGTTGCCAGCCCGCCCAGCCAGCAGCAATCATGGGCAGCCTGCGCTGCGGCCGCAGAGCCAGACTGCGCCACCGCCAGCGCCGCCCTCGCCGCAGAGCCGTGAGGCGATGCCTGGCACCCAAACCCGCCCATTGCGTGTCTACCCCTTTGGGGTCAGCAAGAAGGGGCTGGAGCAGGCCATCCACGAACTAGGCGTGCCGGTCACTCTGGTGGAACAGAGCAGCGGCGCTGACATGGTAATGACCCTGAAAACGCACTTCCGCAAGAAGCCGACCGCCATCCGCCAGGCCGAGGCCGAGGGGCTGCCCGTCTACGTGCTAAAGAGCAACACCGTGACCCAGATGCAGAGCAGTCTGGGCAGCATCTTCGAGGCCGAGTTGCACCACGATCCCGTTCAGCACGCGCTCTACGAAACCGAAGAGGCGATTACCGAGGTGCTGGAGGAGCGCACCGAGGCGGTCGAGCTAGCGCCGCAGAACGCCTACATCCGTCGCCTGCAACACCAGATGGCCGAGCGCTACAACCTCGCCAGTGCGTCGAAAGGGCGCGAACCCTATCGCCACGTCCGCATCTACCGACACGATTAAACGCGCATATTACCGTACTGCAAACGTAGGGGCGGGCGATGGCCCGCCCTGGTTGGGGAACACATAACCTTGAACCCCACCTATTCCGATTGAACCAATTGAACGCACGGTTGCCATGATATGGTATAATAAGAGCTATGAAACTTGTGCTTGCCGTAATTCAGGGTAAGGATGTCGAGGCCGCACTCAGTAAGCTGACGCAGCAGAAGTTCAGCGCCACGGTGATCACCAGCACTGGCGGCTTTCTGCGCGAGAGCAACACTACCATGCTGATCGGCGTGGAAGAGGAGCGGCTGCCCGCCTTGCTGGAGCTTCTGGCGCAGACCTGTCGCACCCGCAGCCGTTACATCAACCCGATGCCCACCTTGATGGAGCCAAGCGAGTTTTTCCTGCCCCAGCCGGTAGAGGTGCAGGTGGGTGGCGCGAACGTCTTTGTGGTCAACATTGAGCGGTTTGAGCGAATCTAGTACTCATTATATTAGCCGTTACCACTGGAAGGGAGACGGACAATGGGTTGTCCATTTGTAGGAGTTGCCACCCGCACTACAGTGCAGGGTGAGCGGGTCAGCATCCGCATTTGTGGCGCAGTACCTTACGAGCGCGACGAGGATCCGGAGGATCTAGCCCCACCATCAATCTGCTTCTCAGTCAGTGAGTGGCAGGGCTGCTACCACTATCAGATTATGATGAAGCGTAAGGCGTTTTCCCGTCCGCCGATGGTTGATGCGGAGGGCGGCATAAGATTTGCCTGGAAGCCTGAGGAGCTGGGCGATTTTGAGATGGAAGACGAAACCCGCGCCCCCGCCGAGGTGCAATGGGAAGAGGATGAGGACCTCGCCAGTCGGCGGCGAGCGATTGGCTAATTGTAACCCCTCCCCAAAGGGGGAGGCAGGGAGGGAGCATGACTACAGCCCAGCACATCAGCATCAATATAAGGAGCGATAGATTTTGATCCACGTTATTTTGCAAGCAACAACCACCGACCCCCCCAGCAGCGGTGGCATTGATTGGCTGAAGCTCATCGCCATTATCCTCGCGGTCATGGGTGCATACCTGGTTGCCTTCTGGTTCAGCCTGCTGGTTTGGACCTTCCGCGATATCACCTCGCGCACCCGCGACGTAATCGCGGTTGGCGCTTCGATGCTGCTGGCAATCCCGCCGTTTATCGGATGGCCGCTGTACATTATCCTGCGGCCCAAGGAGACGCTGGCCGAGTCATACGAGCGTTCACTGGAGGAGGAATATCTCTTGCAGGACATCGAGGAGAACGAAGTCTGCCCCACCTGCAAGCACAAGGTACACGGCGACTATATGTACTGCCCCAACTGTCGCACCCGCCTGCGCCGTGAGTGCGATAGCTGCCACCGGCCCGTCAATCTGCGCTGGCAAGCCTGCCCCTACTGCGGACGGGCTACCACCGACGTGATGCACACCAGCCGCCTGGAGCGCAGCAAAGATGTGCGTGGGCGCGCCACCACCAATGTCGCCGATCCCACCATCGCCCGCGCTACCCCGCGTCCGACCGTGCGGGTCAACGGCAACGGGCCAACCACTGCGGCGGATGATGAAGCCAACCCAGTGGACAGCGCGAGGGTTTAACCGCCCCCATCCCAATCCAGATATGGGGAGGGAGAGTTATACAGGCCATCAGCCTGCTGTCAATGTAGACAAGCGAGGTGAGCAACATTGCCATACATCATTGAGCCGATGGATTACGACGATATTGACGCAGTGGCAGGCATCGAGCGGCAGTGCTTCAGCCTGCCGTGGCCGACCAGCGCGTATCGTCGCGAACTGCGTACCCCCAACACCAACCGCTACGTGGTGGCTCGCTGGGTGGATGACCCGATCAAGGCCAAGCTGGCCCAGGCCAACGGCAGCAAGAGCCTGCGGCAGAGTGAACGCAGTTGGCTAACGCGGCTGCTCCCCTTCCTCGCTAGCGACAAACCAGGCGCGGGCGCGGCCAACCCCTACCCGATCGTCGGCTACGCTGGCCTGTGGCTGATGGTGGATGAGGCACACGTTACCACCATAGCAGTTATGCCCAGCCATCAGGGGCAAAGCGTGGGTGAACTGCTGTTCCTATCGATGATTGACCAGGCGTTGGAGATGAAGGCCATCTGGCTGACCCTCGAAGTGCGGGTCTCGAACACAGTAGCGCAAGCGCTCTACCGCAAGTACGGATTGAAGGAGGCAGGTCGCCGCCGCCGCTACTATAGCGATAACGGCGAGGATGCCTTCATCATGTGGTCGGAGCCGCTACAAAGCGACGAGTTTCAGCGCCGTCTTACCCGCTTGCGGGCCGAACTAGAGCAGCGTATGGCCGCCAAAGCGCAGCAGAAGGGAGCACCCGCCCGCGCCGCTAATCCCGCACCCAGCCAGCTTGCTGAGGAACATTAGGGGGACAAGATGCTAACCCGAATTGAGATTAGCGGGTTTAAGAGCTTTGAAAACTTCAGTCTGGACCTCGGTCCTTTTACAGTTATCCTGGGGCCAAACGCATCGGGTAAGTCGAATATTCTGGATGCTGTTCAGGCAGTGAGCCGGGCAGTTACCAGCGACAATCTCAGCGCTGCCTTCAGCGCCATTCGCGGCGCACCTGACGAGTTGTTCACCAGATACGCAGATGGACGGAGTGGCGATCAGATGTTTTTCGCCGTCGAAGTGCTACTAGACCCCAACGTGACTGGGAGTCTGGGCGAACAAATCACCCTAGAATGTACTCGTCTTCGCTATGAGCTGAATATCCAGCGTCTGGTCAACGAGCGTGGTGAGCGTATCATAGTTGTAACCAAAGAGGAAGTACGACCCATCATAGAGCAAGAGGATATTTGGATTCGAGAGCTTAACCCTTCCTCCGAGCAATTCAGAGAACGCTATGTTAAATATAACTGTAGTAGACCCCTACTCACTAGTATTAGCGGATATCAGGGAGATAGTATAGCCTTTGTTATGTACCCTGATGGTAGGCAAGAACAAGAGGTGCGCCGCCAACAGAAATACGCCGAAGCACCAATGCTGGCGAGCATTAAGAGTAGCGAACTACCGCATCTCTATGCCTTGCGCCAAGAACTAGCTGCCTATCGCTTCCTCCAACTCAATCCCAGAGCCTTGCGCGAACCAAGTCCAGCAACTAGCCGCGAGATCGGCAATGATGGATCTAACCTGGCAAGCGCGTTGGCGAGAATACAAGCGATAACCGCGACTTCTGATTATCCCCGCGGTGTGCTCAACGATATTGCCACCGATCTAGCCGATTTGATTCCAGGGATTGAAGATTTCGAGGTTGAACTTGACCAAGGCAACCGCTATTATATCAAAGTGCGGGCGAACGGCGGAGCGTTTATGGATTGCGCTACTGCATCGGACGGGACGCTACGCACTATGGCGGTACTAGCAATGCTCTACGACCCCGATCAGCAGGGCTTGATTTGTCTGGAGGAGCCAGAGAACGGCATTAACCCACTACGCCTTAAGCAGCTAGTGAGCAGGTTGCGCGAACTCGTCACTAATGTAGCTGACGAAAACATTTATGAACAGAATCTTTTGCAGATGTTGCTTACCAGCCATTCGCCTGTGGTTCTGTCAAGCATTAGCGTAGAGGAAGGGGAGACCATCTTTACCGAGATGGCAATGTCTGTCAGGCCTCTAGTCAGCGCATCCAGCCGCAAAACGATCGCAAGACGTGTGCTGCCCAAGTTGCCGGTTGGCTTTGGGACAAGAAGTCAGTTCACCAGCAAATATCAAGTCAACCGCTATCTCTCAACCATTGACTGGGAGGTAGTTGTACATGACTAGGCAGCTTAAGCTAGCCTTCTATGGTGAGGGCCGTTCCGACTATCGCTTCTTCCTCAGCCTGATACGACGCACTGCCCAAGCAATCTGCACCGGCAATAGTGGTGAGATTGATGTCGAAGAAATAATCGAGCTTTATCCTGAAAAAGAGAGTGCCAGCAGCGAAAGGCAACGCATCCTGTATGCCACACGACCATATGAAGGTTGGTTCGACATTCTATTAATCCATGCAGATGCAGGGGGAAGCTGGGAAGCGGCACAGCAAAACCATATTGAGCCAGTGACAGAGCTGGTAACTGCTTCTATTGGCTGCCCAGTAGTTGGCATCATTCCGGTAAGAGAGATGGAAGCCTGGGCATTGGTGGATGGTGAAACGTTGAGAAACGTATTTCAAACCAACAAGAGCAATGTCGAGATGGGTATTCCCGCCAGGCCACGCTTGGTGGAAACAAAGACTGACCCTAAAGCACTACTGGAGAACGCCTATCAAAGAGTCCTTGGTGAACGTGTCGTTAGGCGACGAGGTGAGCGCCAACGCGGAACGGATTTTCTGGGCATAATCGGCCAAAGCATTAACTTACAACTGCTTCATCAGGTACCATCCTTCCAGCGTTTCGAGGCGGATTTGCGAAGCGCTCTGGTCAAGTTGGGATACATCAACTAGAGAAAACTATGAACATCCTCGCCTTTGAAACTTCATGTGACGAAACCTCGGCGGCAATCATCCAGGATGGCCGCCGCATCCTCACCAACGTGGTCGCTTCGCAGATCGAGCTGCACAAGCGTTGGGGTGGAGTCGTGCCTGAGCTTGCCAGCCGCCAGCACATCCTCTACATCGTGCCAACCCTGGAAGCTGCGCTGAAGGAAGCGAGCCTCACCTGGCGCGATATTGATGCCATCGCCGTGACTAACGGACCAGGGCTGGCGGGCGCGTTGCTGGTGGGGGTCAACGTGGCGAAAGGGCTGGCGTTTGCCCTGGGCAAGCCGCTGCTGCCAGTCAACCACCTCGAGGGCCATATCTACGCTAACTGGCTCATCCCCAATAGCGCTGCCAAGCCCAAGCCGGTCGTTGCCGAATTGCCCACCAGCGCCGACGCTGAGGAGTCGGACATAAATAGCGAGGAGCCGTCCAGCCGCCAGTACCGCGCCGCTTACGAGCAATCCGCGCCGGTCTATCGTCCAGTGGGTGAGCCTGTGCCAAAACCCGCGCCCCCTCCCCAACCCTCCCCTAAGATCGGGGAGGGAGTCGCTATACCACCAGAACCGCAGTTCCCCATTGTTGCTCTGGTGGTGTCGGGCGGGCATACCGAACTGATCCTGATGCGCGGGCATGGGCTGTACGAACTGCTGGGCAAGACGATTGATGATGCGGCGGGTGAGGCGTTCGACAAGGTGGGACGCATCCTCGGCCTCGGCTACCCTGGCGGCCCGGCGATTCAGAAGCTGGTCGATGCCGAACCCGTCGACCCGCGCAAGATTGACCTGCCTCGCGCCTGGCTGCGCGGCACCTACGACTTCAGCTTCAGCGGGCTGAAGACGGCGGTGATGCGTAAGATTGACGAGTATGGCGGGTTGCCAGTGGTAGATAAGCCGCGCCCATTCGCCGAGGTCGAGGCCGCGCAGCAGCGTAGCGATGCCGCCGGGCGCGAGGCCACCAGCGATAGCAACAGTGTGCGCCCCGGCCAGTCGCCTACTGCAATGGTGAGCGAACCGCTGGCGATGCCTGCCCCCGCCGACCAACCTACGCGCCAACCGCAAGCGCGTGGCTTCCAACCGCCTGCCCGCCTGACTCGACCCGCAGAACTTGCAACGCAACCGGCCGATCCACCAACTCCTCCCGCCCGCACCATCGTACCACCCGCTCCCAGCATCGCGCCTGCCCAGCCAGTGCGACCGGCCAATCCACCTCGCGCCACAACGCTGCCACCTGCGCCAGCGGTCGAAGCCGACGATGATGGGGATGAAGTCGCGCCGGAGCCGAGCTTCCGCCTCGGCCCACAACCGCCGCGTGACCGCCTCGCCAGCCTGTTCGTACGCGATGCCAACGAAACCGCTGATGATGATGAAGAGGGTGATGATGACGACGACGAGGGGGACGAGAACGAAAATGGCAATGTGCAACCGCCAGTAAGCGCCACCCCCATTAGTCCCGCGTTGGAGCGTCGCCCCTTGCGCCAGGCCGCGCCGCGCCCCCGCGCTATTTATTCGATGTTCGACGATGAGGATGGGGTGGAGATCGCTACCCCAGCAGCCACTGCTAATCCACCGCACCAGCCCACCACCACTGCGGCCAGTTCACCGCAGCCTGCGCCACCGGGGGCAGTAACTGGCCCCGGCCTGGAGCGCCGCCCACTCCGCACTGTACCTACGCCCGACCCCCGCACCGCGCCACAGGCAGACGATGAGGACGAGGACGAGGACGAACAATCGCTGCCGCGCACACTATCGCCGCAGGGTCGAGCTATGCATCCGCCCACCACTGACCAGCGTTCACAGCCACAACCGCCTACTCCTCAGCCTAATCCACCAGCCCAGCAACGGCCCGGCCAGCCAGTGGTACAACCACCAGCACCGCAGAGTGGCGGCAACATCTATCCCCGCAGCACGGTGCTGGGCAGCGAACCGGCACCACAACGCCCCACCCAGCAACCGCCGCAGCAACGGCCCAACCAGCCCGCACCGCAGCGACCGACCCAGCAACCGCCCGCATCGCAGCGACCGACCCAGCAACCGCCCGCCCAGTCGCGTACCACCCAGCAACCGCCCGCCCAGCAGCGGCCTGTTCAGTCGCCAGCCCAGCAACCGTCGGCAACATCCAGCGCCCCACCACCGTTGAATCGGCCCCGCCCTCTGCCGCCCTCGCAGTCGCAGCGCGGCACCTATACCCGCCCCGGCCAATTGCCTCAGCGCAGCGCACCCCTTGCCCAGCGCGAGATAATACCCGTGCCGAAAGGCAGCAGCGCGGATGACGATGACCGCGACGAGCGCGACTATATTGACAATGAGGAAGACGATACGCCTCGCAGCCGCGTCGGTAGCGCCGCCGACGATGAGGACGAGCCGGGCGATGATGACCGTTCCCGCCGCAACCGTTCGCTAGGTGCAGACGCGCCCCGCTCACCGGGGGTACGCGGCAGTGTTGGTGCTGGTGCTGGCTCTGACAAGAAAGGTCATGCGCCGGTGGCTTTGATTGCCGCCGCCTTCCAACTGGCGGTGGTCGAGGTGCTGGTGGAAAAGACAGCAGCAGCAGCCGAGCAGTATGGCGCACGGATGGTGGTGCTAGCAGGTGGCGTGGCCGCCAATCGCCTGCTGCGCGAGATGATGGGTGAGCGGCTCAAAGTGCCGCTGATCTACCCCCCAATGGCGCTCTGCACTGATAATGCCGCCATGATCGGCGCAGCCGCCTATTATCGCTATTACCATGCCCAGGGCGCAGCCCGCGACCGCGCCGACACCTCCGACTGGGCCATGGACATTGCCCCCAACGCGCACTTCCTGGGCGAGGTTTAGCGATGCGCTCCGCCACCAAACGCTGGCACCTGCTGCCCGAAGCGCCGCCTGAAGTTGCCGCCGAACTAATCTGCGCCCTGGGCGATTTGCCATACGCCCCGCTGCTGGTGCAGATGCTCTACAATCGCAAAATCATTACTGCTGATGCCGCTGCCGCTTTCCTCAGCCTTGATGGCGCAGCCCTCAACGATCCCTTCATGTTCCTTGATATGGACAAGGCGACCGTCCGCATCATTGATGCAGTGAGCAGCGGTGAGCGCATCGCCATCTACGGTGACTATGACGCTGACGGTATAACCGCCACCGCCGTGCTGGTGCGGGCGTTGACGGCGATGGGCGCAATCGTCGAACCCTACATCCCCCATCGCACTCTTGAAGGCTATGGCATGAACCTTGACGCGATTGGTAAACTGGCCGAGCGCGGGGTTGGCCTGATCATCACTGTAGACTGCGGCATCAGCAACCTGAAGGAAGTCGGCGAGGCGATGCAACGCTACGATATGGATGTAATCATCACCGACCACCACCGCGCCCCCCGCGAACTGCCCCCCGCCTACGCGCTCATCTCTGCCCGTCGCCCCGACAATACTTACCCGTTCCTCGAACTGACCGGCGTGGGCATCGCCTACCAGATCGTGCGGGCGCTATCTAAACGTGGTCTGACCATGCAAGGGGTGCAGCCCCGCGACCTGATCGAGCTGGTGGCGATTGGCACAGTCGCCGACATGGCTCCCCTGCACGGCGACAATCGTATCCTGGTGCAGCACGGCCTACGCAGCCTGCGCTCCACCCGTTCGCCCGGTTTGCAGGCGCTCTACAGCGTGGCCCGCACCAACCGCGACAATGTGGACGCGGGTACGATTGGCTTTATCATCGCGCCACGCCTCAACGCCGCCGGACGGCTGGAGAGCGCGATGGCGAGCTACAAGCTGCTGATGTGCGAGGATATGCTGGAAAGTACCCGGCTGGCGGGCGATCTGGAGCTACGCAACCGCGAACGGCAGCAGCTTACCAGCGCGATCGTCGCCGACGCGATGACGCGGGCCGCCGCCCTGCCCGAGGATACCCCGCTTATCCTGCTGCATAGCCGCGACTGGAACGCGGGCGTGGTAGGGCTAGCGGCGGCGCGGCTACTGGAGGAGTTTCACCGCCCAGTGTTGATCATCGAGGAGGGTGAGCCGATGTCGAAGGGCAGCGCCCGCAGCATCTCTGCCTTCAACGTCACCGCCGCGCTGACCGAGGTGAGCCATCTGCTGTCCCGCTTTGGCGGCCACGCCGCTGCCGCTGGCTTCAGCGTAGAGACCGCCCGACTGGGCGAATTGGGCAACGCGCTACGGGCAATCGCCGCCACCAAATTGAGCGGGGAAGACTTCCACTCCGAGCTACGCATTGATGCGGAAGTGCCGATTGACCGCCTTACCCCCACGCTGCTGCAGGCGCTGGAATGGCTAGCCCCCTACGGCATGGGCAACCCCGCGCCCACGTTCATCGCCCGCCACGTGCGAGTGGCCGATACCAAGCTGATGGGCAAGGATCGTCAGCACCTACGTATCAATCTGAACGATCCAGTGCGGCTGGGCCATGCCCAGGCCGTGGCCTGGCGGCGGGCTGAGTGGCTACCCTTCCTCGAAACAAAGCCGCTGATTGATGTGATCTACCAGGTGGAGAAGAACGAGTGGAACGGCTCCTTCACTATCCAGATGAACGTGAAGGATATTCGCCCCGCTCAAGCGTAACGCTGGCGGGCAGGAAGCGTTTTCATAGACGATGAACAGCATAATGATACCAAGCGAAGTTAAAAGCAAACCCAGCGAAGTCAGCCCCATAGCCGACGACTTCCCCGACTTCGAGAGCTTCTGGAAGGAGCTGTCCACCTGGCTGAAGAAGAAGCGCTACGTTCGCAACTGGAGCGTATGCAAGAGCTACTTTGGCAAGGACTTCGAGGCGTGGTATATGCCAGAGCGCGACCTGGTGCGCGTGCAGGATATTCGCGTGCGTAAGAAGTCGTTCCAGATTGTCTACGAGGCGTGGGAGCAATATGTAGCCCGCAAGATTAGCCGCCGCGAACTATGCGGCAAGGACTTCTTCACCACCTACACCATTAGCATCCTCAAGGAATATTTCGAGACTCACCCCGCTTGACTTTGGCGGAACAACGTTATGCACTTATCTTCGGTTGAAGCAAAGTGATGTGTTAAAGTTATAGAATCGAAGGTAAGCATCATGGATGAAAAGGAAAGCGCCCCGCTCACAGGGCCGCTGGTTGGCCTCTTGCTGATAAGCCTGAAGAAAGCGATAGGCCCGCTTTATGATAAGATACTGGAGCAAACCCCCTGGAAACGTTATCTCAAGCGCCCGCCCTCAAACGACCCTGCTGTGATCGAGTCGAATGGTAAGGAGTTGGGTCAGGTATGTGAACACATTTATCACATGGTCGGTAGAGATCTGTTTATTACCTTCGGGCGCTATGCTGGCACCGATGGGGGGAAGATATTCGGAGCGGCGCTCAAGCCCCTGGCTGAACCGACGCTGGTCGGGCTTAAAGGCATTACCCGGCTGCAGCAGGCTGCCGTAATTCATATGCAAGTGTTCTCCACCCAGTCAGGTAATTTTAGCCTGAGCAACACAGCCGAGGGCGTAGAGGTAACGAGCTATAATTGCGGTATGTGTGAGCGCATCAAGAGCGATGAGCCAGTTTGCTACTTCATTGGCGACGGTCTACGTAGCTGCTACACGATATTGACTGGCGATCAGATTGCGGTCAAAGAAGTGCAATGCCAAGCGCAGGGCAAAGTCCTTGACTGTGTGTTCAAGGCAACTATCAGCTTCGGGCATCACTAAACTAGCCGAATTATGAACGGGCGGGGCGCGATAAATGCGTCCCGCTCGTTCTTTAGCCCAAACCGAAACGTTGCAGTTAGGCGAATGCCGATGGTGATGGTTTGCTATGATCGTTCGGATGAACAGGTACGCTAATTCATATCTGCCCATCTTAGCTAAAATCCCGCTAGTCGGTTTGCCCATCCACGCCAACCAGCACCCGCCCGTCCTCGACGATAACGGGGTAGCCAGGCTGGCCGGAGAGGTTGAAGGCTTCCTCAGCCCAGGCGCGGTTCTTCTCTACCGCCCGCTCCTCGAACAGGACGTTCTTCTTGCTGTAGCGCTTGCGGACCTCGTCCGAGCGGGGCGAGTCCCGCCGCGTGTATAGGATGACGTTCTGGGGCATCTTTCACCTCCGGTGAGTTGAAAGTGAAAAGTTGAAAGTTGAAAGTGAAGGCGTAAAATATGGAAGCACATGAATGCTTTTTTACTCTTGTAACTTTCAACTTTCAACTTTCAACTTGTTAGTTTAGTTCAGCTTTGACCCGCTTGGTCGCTTCCACCACCACGCGCATCTTGTCCTTGGCCTCCTCGACGGTGCGGGTCTTGAGGCCGCAGTCGGGGTCTACGTAGATTTGGGAGGCGGGGATGACTTCGAGGGTGCGGCGGATGCCGTCGGCTACTTCGTCCACGCTCTCCATCACGTGGCTATGAACATCCACCACGCCGAGGCCAATCGCCTTGGTGAACTTGGCCTTACGAAAAGTATCTAGCAGGTCGTAATGACTGTTCGCCATCTCCAGGTCAATCTGGTCTACGGGGATGTCCAACATTCGCGGGTAGATCTTCTCGAAGTCGCCATAGCAGATGTGGGTGAGGGTGTGCGCCCGCAGCCCGTTGGTGACGACCGCCATCGCCTTGATCGCAATCTCCAACTCTTCAGGGCGGGTGGAGACGGCTGGCTCGTCAATCTGGATGTACTTCGCGCCCGCGTTCTCCAACTCCACTGCCTCCTGATGGATAGCTTCAGCCAGCGCCATCGCCAGTGCCTCGCGGTTGGCGTAGTGTTCGTTGAACGACCAGTCCATCATTGTATACGGCCCGGTCAGCATCCCCTTGACCGGCTTATCGGTCAGGCTCTGGGCATACTTGAACATCTCCACGCTAATCGGTTCGCGCCAGCGGATATCGCCGACTGCGACCGGCTTGCGGTAGTAGCGGTTGCCGTAGCTACGCACCAGCCCGCTGATGCTGAAGCCATCTAGCCGCTCGGCGAAATATGTCGCCATGTCACCACGATACATCTCGCCGTCCACCAGGATATCTACGCCAATCTCTTCCTGAAACGTAATCCACTCGCGGGTGGCCTGCTTCTCAAGCTGGTTTAGCTCCTCGGCGCTGATCGCCCCCTTGGCGAAGCGGTTGCGCGCCTCCAGCAAATACGCGGGCTTGGGGAAGCTGCCTACGCTGGTTGTCAAAAGTCCTTGTACCATGATTGTTGTAAAACTCCTTATCTTGTAAACCAGGGGCGCGGTTGTTCACCCCAAGCGGCAGCAGGGCAGCAGCCGCCTATGTTGAAATGTTGCACCCCTCTCTGCATCCCCCTGCGGGGAGACTGGGAGGGGGTTATTAGCGACTAACTGACTTGACCGCCTCGACCATGCGGGTGAGCTTCTCCTGAGCGCGTTCGCGGGGTAGGAACTCCAACCCGCAGTTAGGGCTAACCTGCACTGCGCTGCGGTCAATGTTCTCCGGCAGTTCGTTGATCTTGGCAACTAGCTCGGCCACCGTCTCCAGCCTGGTGTTGCGGGCATCCACAATGCCCAGGCCGAGGGTTTTGCCTTTGGGGAAGAAGTTGAGCCAGGCCCAGCTATCGCGGCCATAATCATCGGTCAGGTCGATGCCAAAGCTGCCGAAGGGTAGCTCGAAATAGTGGTCGAGGCCATCGAGGTTGCCGAAGTAGGTGTAGAGCGCCAGCTTGCTCTGGTCGAGGTCAGCGGTCAGCCGCGCCATCAACTTGGCGAACAGGGCAAAATCGCCCTTGTGCCGCAGGATGGCTGGTTCATCGAACTGTATGATTGGCGCACCCGCCTTGAGCAGCGCCTTAGCCTCAGCGTTAAGGATGTCGGCGAGGGCGAGGGCGAAATCCTCATCACTCTTGTAATGCTCGTTCTTGCTCAGGCGGGCCAGGGTGTAGGGGCCATCCAACGAAACCTTGACCGGCTTGTTGGCGTGCGCGGCGGCGAACTGGTAGTCGGCCAGCAGGATGGGTCCAGCGGCGGAGAGCTTGCCGTCGGCGACTGGCTGGCGGTAATAGGTGTTGCTATCGAAATAGCGTAGCAGGCCGCTCAGGGTAAAGCCCTTTATCTTGCCCGCGATGTAAGTCTGGTCGTCGGCCCAGCGGATGTGGCCGTCGGTGATGATGTCCAGGCCCGCCGCTTCCTGCTCCTTGATCACCTCGATAGTGATGTTATCCTGCACCTCCTTCAACTGGTCGGCGGTCAGCTTGCCTTCATCGAACAGCGCAAGGGCGCGGCGCAGATTGGTGGGCAGGGTGGTATTATCGCCCGCGGTCGCAGTCGCGGTGGTTATCGATGTCGCATTGGGGTTGAAGGTGGCGGAGGCGGCTTTGGGGGCATCGCTCTCGCGGCGGTTCGCAATCTTCGGGTAGTTGCCTACCACAGTTGTCAGCATATTGCTCCTTAATCTTGGTGTTTACGCCTGTTCTGGCGGGATTACAGCATAGTGCGGCCAGGGCGGCAGGCCGCAGTTGCGGAACGGTATTTTGCTTGCAATTTATATCACAAAAAGGGGGGGTTTGTCAAAGTCGGGCCTAAAGGTAACTGTTCACAGTAGCGGTACACGAGTTTATACCTTTGTGTCCAGCAGCAGTACAAATTGGACCAGGGCGAACAACGGTTTGCCCCTACTGGGCGCTTGCTCGGCAAGAACGTGACGCAGACCCCCGCTAATCTTGCACGCCATCGCTTATTATTACAACCGTAGATGGCAAGTTGATGAGGTCAAGCCGATGCACGCAATCCGTTTTCTCCGCTTCTCCGTTGAACCTAATCCGCTGGCTGGTTTTCCTATCTACGGTTGTAATATTATTCGTTTGTCCGCTGCCCACGCCCACTCACCTATTTCTGCCATGCTTAGTTCAACAGAATAGAAAGGGGGCTGCCAGTTTGCGCTGTCAGCCCCTCTCTATGCCTTCGATTTGTGCAGCAGGCGTGTGCTTAACCCACTTATACCGCACGCCTCATGCCTGGTGAAGCCTTACTTGACCTGGGCAGTTGCGCCCGCGTCCTTTAGCTTGGCGGCGGCAGCATCGGCCTCGGCCTTCGGCACGCCCTCCTTGATCGGCTTGGGTGCGGCCTCGACCAGATCCTTAGCCTCTTTCAGACCGAGGGTGGGTATCAATTCGCGCACTGCCTTGATCACGCTGATCTTGTTCGCGCCGATTTCGGTGAGGATTACGTCGAACTGGGTCTGCTCTTCCTTCTCCTCGACCGGAGCCGCGCCGTCACCAGACGGAGCCGCAGCAGGGGCGAACCCGCCCATCATCATCGGAGCAGCAGCGGTTACGCCGAACTTCTCCTCGATGTCCTTCACCAGCTTGGACAGCTCCAGTACACTGAGGTTGGAGATGCCGTCCACGATTTCTTCACGAGTCATAGTAGCCATTTGTTGCTGAACTTCCTTTCTTGTTGCTTGTGCTTGGCCCATTATGGGCAATTATGTTAGTTGGTTGGGTTCGTGCTGGCGTGGTTCATCGTGCCAGCTGCCGGTAAAGTTAAGCTGCCTCGCCAGGCGTAGCCTCGCTAGCAGGCGCTGCTTCGCTAGTTGGGGCCGCCTCGTCAGGAGTTGCCTCGCTGGCAGGCGCTGCTTCGCTAGTAGGCATTGCTTCGCTAGCAGGCGCTGCTTCGGTAGAGGCTGCTTCGCTAGGTGTGGTTTCGCTAGCAGGAGTCGCCTCGGTAGAGGCTGCTTCGCTAGGATTGGCTACGTTAGCAGGAGCCACCTCAGTAGAGGCTGCTTCGCTGGCGGGCGCTGCTTCGCTGGCAGGGGCTGCTTCCGCAGTCGTAGCCGTCTCGGCGTTAACTCCGCTACTCTGGTTATCGGCGTGCTGCTTTAGGGCAGTCGCCAGGCCGCTGATGATCTGGTTGAGCCTGGAGGCCAGGCTGGTGAGTGGCGCTTGCACGAGTCCGAGTATCGAGGCTAGCAGTTGCTGCCGCCCTGGCAGCTTGGCAATGTCGGCCAGCGACTCCGCCTTCATCACCCTTCCTTCGAGCAATGCGGCTTTGACCTTCATCACCCGTGCGGTACGCAGATAATCGTTGATCATCTTGCTGCCCGCCGCGATGTCGTCGGTCAAGAAGGCAATTGCGGTTGGCCCGTTGAGCAGGTCGCGCAATTCGCTGGTCATGTCTATACCCGCATCTTCGGCGGCCAGCACGGTCAGGGTGTTCTTGGTGATGTGATACTCTACGCCCTTGGCCCGCATCTGGCGGCGTAGGTCACTGATGTCGGCCACCGTCATGCCGCGATAGTCGGTCAGCACCATCATTGCGCTCTTCTTCATCAGCGCGGACAGTTCTTTAATCGTTTGTTGCTTCTCAGCTGTTGGCAATCAATTCACCTCCCTTCACTATTTAATTGTAGATTGCAGATTGCAGATTGCAGATTGTGGGTGAGCGTTGTTGCACGCTCTCGCAATCCAGGGACGTGATAAATCATGCCCCGTTCCAATATGCCTCGCGCAATGTAGAGGCGTGATAAATCACGCCCTGGTCCAATAAGCCAAAAGAAAAATCCCCAGCCGCAGAGGGTTGGGGATTGGTCAATGCAGTCGGTCTGGCCTGCGCCTCTCGGCGTGGCAACGGGGTTTGGTCCGCTGCGCCAGTCCTATGCTTTTCCGCTCCTTCACCTCGGCAGGCCCTTTCGGTTTAAGCATCCTAAGACGCACCGGCGGTCATTGGTAAAGAAATGTTGAATGTTAAGTGGTGAATAGTGAATGATGGGTTGAATGAAGTGGATGGAAGCTGGTTCACCCAGCCAACCTACTGCTTCATTTACCATTTACAATTTACCATTTAACATTGTTGTTACGCTCCCATGTTTGCGCTGGCAGCCAGCGCGGGGGCAACTTCTAGGGAGATACCAGGACCCATCGTGCTGGTGACAGTGATGCTACGCACGTAGGTGCCTTTCGAGCCACTAGGCTTGGCCTTGTTGATCGCGTCAATAAGGGCTAGCACATTCTCGATGATCTGCTTCTGCTCGAAGCTGATCTTGCCCACCCCGATGTGGATGAGACCAGTCTTATCGTTACGGAACTCCACCTTGCCGCGTCGCACCTCGTCAATTACCCGCGGCAGGTCGCCCACTTGCTGCACGATGGTGCCGCTCTTGGGGCTGGGCATCAAACCGCGCCGCCCCAGGATCTTGCCGAGCCGCCCAACCTTGCCCATCATATCGGCGGAGGCAACCGCAATGTCGAAATCCACCCAGCCGCCTTCGATCTGCTTGATCAGGTCATCGCTGCCCACGAAGTCAGCGCCCGCCTCACGAGCGATGCGCTCACCCTCGCCCTGGGTGAAGACCAGGATGCGGATCTTCTTGCCGGTGCCGTGCGGTAGCACTGCCGTGCCGCGCACGATCTGGTCGGCGTGGCGGGGGTCGATGCCCAACCGCATATGTATCTCGATGGTGCTATCGAACTTGGTGTAGGCGGTGCTTTTCAGCAGATCCGCGGCCTCCTGCACGCTGTAGAGCTTCTCTGGGTCAATCTGTGCGGCGGCAGCGCGGTATTTCTTGCCGTGTTCGTATGCCATGGTTAAGTTTCTCCTTTGTGGTCAGGCGAGCCGTGCGGCTCTCCCACATATGCCGGTGATGAGTTTTGCGTCATAAGCCGAAGCCTATTGATGCTCAACTCAAAACTAAAACCGTCCCTGGATGGTGATACCCATACTGCGAGCGGTGCCAGCGACGATGCGCATCGCGGTCTCCATGTCGTAGGCGTTGAGGTCCTTCAGCTTGGTTTGGGCGATCTCGCGCAGTTGCGCGGCGGTGATGGTGCCACCATCCTTCATGTTCGGGGTACCCGAGCCCTTAGTCACGCCTGCGGCCTTACGCAGCATATCGGCAGCGGGCGGGGTCTTGAGGATGAAGGTGTAGGAACGATCCTCAAAAATGGTAATCTGCACCGGAATAATCTGCCCGACCATGGCGCTGCTGCGCTCGTTGTACTCTTTGACGAAGTTGACTAGCGCGATGCCGTAGCCGCCCAGACGGGTGCCGACCGGGGGGGCCGGGGTTGCCTTACCGGCGTTCAACTGCAACGTCAATACCGCTCTGACTTTCTTTGCCACTGTACTTATGCTCCTTACGTGATAACGTGCGTGGTTGTGCGCCACGCACTACCCTGATTGACGCTGGCTAACTAGCTGGGTGCGCTAGCTGACCAGTTTCTCGACTTGCAGGAAGTCGAAGTCGGTAGGGGTTTCGCGGCCAAAGATGTTGATTAGCACCCTGACCCGCTCCTTATCCGGTTGCACGCTCTCGACCGTTCCCTCGAACTCGGCAAATGGCCCTTCCTTAATCCTTACCGACATACCAGCGACGAAGGCGGTCTTCAGCTTGGGCGCTTCCTCTTCGGTCATGTGGTGCAGGATCTTCTGCGCCTCGGCCTCTTCGAGCGGCACCGGCTTGTTGCCCATGCCCACGAAGCTGGTTACGCCTGGCGTGTTGCGTACCACATACCACGACTCGTCGCTCATCACCATCTCGACCAGCACGTAGCCGGGGTAAACCTTGCGTTCTACGGTGCGGCGCTGGCCGTCCTTGATCTCCACCTCTTTTTCGGTTGGCACTACGATCTGGAAGATATGATCGGTTAGATCGGAGGCGGCAACACGACGCTCAAGGTTCTTCTTGACCTTGTTCTCATAGCCGGAATAGGTGTGGATGACGTACCAGTGTCGTTCCTGGTCGGGTTTATCCTCCCCACGCGGGGGCTGGTGGCTGGCGACAGCGTAATCCATATGCTTTACCGCTCCCTGTGGGTTTACTTGATGAGGCTGTAGGCAAAGGTGAGTATCCCGTCGACCGCGCCCAGAAGGATGCCAACGAACGTGCTGATGCCGATCACCACGATAGTTAGGTTGCGCGTCTCCTCACGAGTCGGCCAGGTTACTTTAGCAATTTCGCTGCGAATGTCATCAAACGAGGTACGCAAACGTTCAATTATCCCGCCACTCTTCGGTTGGTCGGGGTTGACTTTGGACTGGTCCGGCTGTGATGAACGTTGCATCGGCTTCTCTTGGCTCTCAGTTGCGGTTGGCATTGCCCTCTACCCTGCTCTCGTAAAATAATATGGTGACAAAAACAGACATGACGTGGCAGGCGCGGAGGGACTCGAACCCCCAACCCTCGGTTTTGGAGACCGATGCTCTGCCAATTGAGCCACGCGCCTACGCGATTAAAACTTTTGGTTTGCGTTGCAACCCACACCGATATAAGGCGAGGTTGCTTTCGCTCCGATATTATAGCATACGCCCCTGGCTTTGTCAAACGTATTTGCGGGGCAACAAAAAACCCCTTGCGGGGTGGCTGGGCTGCAAGGATTCGAACCTCAACTTTCTGATCCAGAATCAGACGTCCTACCGTTAGACGACAGCCCAATGTATGCGCTTGTTCACTGCGGGATATTATACCGCAGCATGGTTGGCTTGTCAAGCGCGGAGCTGGTAATAATAGGGTTGCTGCAAAGTCGGCCAGGGCGCAATTATTCGCTCCCTAGCAGCACAAACCCATGTAGGAGGGTGGTAGAGGCGAGCAACGGTTGCCCCGATTCACATTGACGCAACGCCCTTGCCTCTGATAAAATAGGGCGTGTTGCCGCACTTGCAGCGGTGGGAGCTTTCACCCTGCCTTAAAGTAATACCAATTAGCCGAGCATAGGGTGTATTTTCTGTAGAGGCGAGCCGTTGTTCACCCTGGCCCAATTTTCGCTAGCGCCAAAGCTATTTGGTATAAGGTTAGTAAGAGGGGAGATCAGTTAGATTAGCATGGCGATGAAATACTTTAGCCGTTTTTTGTGGACGCTGGTTGGCATAGCGATGGTCATCGGCGTGCTGGCGGTGGGGGTGCTGATCTACAGTGCGTTCAGCTTCGGCCAGCCCTATACCAACAACCCAAACACACCGCCAGTCAGCTTCATAGTCAAGGATGGTGACACGATGAACCCGGTCGCTACCCGCTTGGAGCAGCAGAAGCTGATCCGCTCTGCCTTCTGGATGGAGATGATTGCCCGCTTCAGTGGCAAGGGCAGCGACCTGAAGAGCGGCGAACATATCGTCAAGGCGAACATGAGCTACAACGACATCCTCGCCACGCTCACCACCGCGATTCCGTTTGCCTCGGTCAAGTTCACGATTGTGCCAGGCAAGCGCATTGCTGAGATGCCCACTCTGCTACGCAGTCAGGGTTTGAACGGCATCGACGACAACCACTTCATGAGCATTGCGATGAGTGGTACCCTGGGAACCGATTACGATGGCTACTCGTGGCTAGCAGGGCGCGCCAGCAACAGTCTGGAGGGCTACCTGCTGCCGGATACCTACGAAATATCGGTGCAGCCGACCAACACGATGAAAATCGGCACCGACCTGGTAACCCCTACCCCCACCGCCGACCAGTTGCAGCCGGAGAAGACGGTTATCAACATGATGCTCAAACAGTTTGACACCGTGCTGAAGAAAGACGATATTATCAATGTCGCACAGCAACACGGCCACAGCGATATGCACGAGGTGGTGATCATCGCCAGCATTGTCGAGCGCGAGGCCAAGGCACCAGCGGAGCGAAAGGTAATCGCCAGCGTCTATTGGAATCGGGTGGCTAAGGGGATGCTGCTCAACGCCGACCCAACCATCCAGTATGCCCTGGGTACGGCTGGCGACTGGTGGCCGCAGTTGAATGGTGGGCTGGCAGATATGAGCGACTTGGGTGGCTACAATACTTACACTGTACACGGTTTGCCCCCCACCGCAATTGCTTCTCCCAGCGAGGCTAGCCTGGTTGCCGCCGCCGCGCCCAGCGATACCAAGTACCTCTACTTTGTGCTTAACTGCAATAAGGATGGCACCCATGACTTCTCCTCTACCCTTGCCGAGCATAATGGCAAGGTGCAGAAGTATAGCGGCTGTAATGGCAGCTAGCAGCAGAAGGTGGAAGGCAGAACGGTTAGTGGCAGGCGAACCGCAGTTCGCCCCCGCGTGTAATACTAATTTGCTATGGTGTTGCGACAATTTCTTAGGAGCGAACCGATGTTCGACCTGGCCCAGTTTATCGCAGCGCCGTAGCGTATTGGTATAATACTAATACGCCGAAGAGATAGTGGATTATCGTTAGGGTTGCAGATTTATCGCGCTCATCTGTTTTATTGCAGCGCGACAGCGAAGTGGTATAACTTTCTTAGCAGAACCAGAGGCGGGACTTGAGCGAGATAAAGCAAGAGATCAAGCACGTCGGGCTGATCGGCTACCCGGTCAGCCACAGCCTGTCACCCCTGATTCAGCAGGCTGCCTTCGACCACACCGGCATTCCCGGCCATTACGAGCTATGGGAGACCCCACCGGACGAGCTAGAGGCCCGTATTGCCGACTTGCGCTGGCCTGACTATCGTGGCGCAAACCTGACCGCACCATACAAAGAGGATGTGCTGCCGATGCTCGACCAGATTGACGCAGAGGCGGCCCGTATCGGCGCGGTCAACGTAGTGGTGAACCAGGCGGGTTCGCTGGTTGGCTACAACACTGATTCGCCCGGCTTTATGCGCGCGTTGCGCGAAGAAGCGGGCTTTGACCCGGCTGGCTGTCGTGTGCTGCTACTGGGGGCGGGCGGTTCGGCCCGCGCCGTCGCTCACGCTCTGGCCCGCGCCGGGATTAGCGACCTGGCAATCGCTAATCGCACCCTCGACCGCGCTGAGTACCTTGCCGCCCGCCTCGCCAACCTCTCGCCACTGCCCGCCCCTACCCTCTCCTATCCCGACGAGGACGGTAATGATGCCGACCCCATGCAGCAGGGCAACGGCTTCGATCCAACCCTACCCTTGAGCGAGGAGCTGCAGGCGGCTGCTGCACTCGCTCGCCAATCGATGAACATCACCGTGCTGGCGTTCGCCGACCTACCTCATTATCTCGCTAGCCATTCCTACGATCTACTGATCAACGCCACGGCTATTGGCCTCAGCCCAATGCACTACGACGACTGCCCTATCGATCCCCAGCTGATCCTCCCTGGTAGCGTGGTCTTCGATCTGCTGTATCAACCGACTCGACTACAGCGCGAAGCGCAGGCACGGGGCGCTCACAGCTTTGACGGACTGACGATGCTCGTCTACCAGGGCGCGCTCTCCTTCGAGCTATGGACCGGCCAGCCTGCCCCGCTGGATGTGATGTTTGCCGCCGTTCGTCGCCCGAAGAAGTAATGGGTTTTGAGCTTTGAGTTTTGAGTTATAATACCAAATAGCCGAGGCGTTGCTATAGTTCAGTATGGGCGAACCGTTGTTCGCCCTGCCTCAATCTATAGTGGCATCACCACTAATTGGTATAAGGGGCGAGCTGGGCAACCTCAACACTCAGCGCTCAAACCTCAGCATTGGTATGGGGTGCGCTATTGTTCATGCTTGCTTTCATTGCCGGGGTAGCGTTGGGCGGGCTACTCAACGTCATCATCTATCGCCTGCCCCGGCTGTGGCCTGTTCCTGATACGCCCTCCAAGCAGGGCGAACAAATAATCGCCCCTATGCAGCAGGGCGGGCCACTGCCCGCACTTACGGATGCCATTCCACAGTCAGCAGGGGCGGAGCAGGGCGGGCCACCACCCGCCCCTACCGATGCCATTCCCCAACCAGCAGTGGTGGAGCAGGGCGGGCCACCGCCCGCCCCTACGGATGCAGTATCGCAATCAGCAATGGTGGAGCAGGCAGTAGGGATACAGGAAGAAGCGCCACCGTTCCCTATAACTCAAAACTCAAAACTCAAAACTCAAAACTCAACCCTGCGCTGCACCCGCAGTGGCGAACCGCTGGGTTGGGGCGACAGCGTGCCGCTGCTTGGCTGGCTGGGGCAACGCGGGCGTTGCCGCCACTGTGGCAAGCGGCTGCCGCTCTCCTTCCCGATAATCGAGCTTGGCACTGGCCTTGCGCTTGCCGCTGCCTGGATTGATTATGGCCTCGGCCCTCTGTTCTTTATTTACTCAATCTTCACCCTGGTGCTGATTGTTACCCTAACGATTGATTGGCAGCACCACGACCTCTACACCATCGTGTTGCTGGCGGGCGCGGCACTAGCCCTGCTGGGCGCGTTGTTCAGCCCTGAGGTGGGTTTGTCTTCCGCACTGCTGGGTGGAGCGGTGGGTGGTGGCACGCTACTATTCTTCTACTTCATCGCCCGTCTAGTCTATGGCGGTGAATCGGAAGCGCTCGCCTTCGGCGATGTCGAACTGGCGGTTATGCTCGGTCTGATGCTAGGGTATCCCACCATCCTTGGCCCGCTGCTGCTCGGCCCGCTAATTGCCGGACTGATCGGTCTGATGCTGGTCTTGGTGCGGGCCAAACGGATGCACGACTACGTCCCGGTGGGCGCATCGTTCTGCTTCGCCGCCATCTGCGCCCTGTTGCTGCGCGACCAATTGTGGCGCACCCTGCCGCTCGACAACCTTACCTACTGGCTGGGCGTACTGGGCGATGATATCCGCAACTGGCTGGGCAGCTTCATTTCTTCGCGCTGATGACGTGACGTGCCAAAAACGTTATACCAATTAGCGATGGTGCCGCTATAGATTGAGCCAGGGCGAACAACGGTTCGCCCCTACTGAACTATAGCATTGCTGCGGCTATTTGGTATTAGATAAAGGCGCAAGTTGGTAAAAGTAAGCATCTAATCATCGCCCAGCTTATTCTCAGGTTGTCTGAATCTCATGCTCCACCGTGATGTAAGTGGCCGCACCCTTCGCCAGCAGCCTGCCCTTGCTGTCGTGGACCTCGGCCTCGCCGTAGACGGTGCGGCGGCTCCTGTTTACCACCCGTCCCGTGGCGATCACCGTCTCGCCGAGCGGGAAGGGGCGAAAGTAGTTCAGCTTCATCTCCATGGTCATTACATTTACCTCGCGGCCCACTGCTCCACCAACCGCCATGCCCACCGCCGAGTCGATCAGCCCCGCCGCGACTCCACCATGGGCGAAGCCGTGGAATTGGGCTAGCTTGGGGTCGAGGTAGAGACGCAGGCGGCTGCCAACGTCGCTGATCTCCTCCACCACGATACCGAGCAGTTGATAGTAAGGCTGGGCTTGCCCCCGCGCCTTGAACTGCTCCCAGAATAGTTGTTGGTCGTCGTCCTCGCTCAATGCGCTCCTCCTCAAACCTTGCGCCACTGAGGGGCGCGGCTACTCACTCCCCATTATACAGCATCCCTGCCAGCGGTATATTACCAATCACGAACACAGAGGGCGCGCTTCCAAATGAAGGTACGCTCTTGTTTTTGCATACCCGATCAGAGCGAATAACGGTTTGCACCTACCGGCGTTTGCCTTACAAGAACGTGATGCACACTCAACTGGACGTACGCCCTTGTCTCATTCCTTCTCCCGTGCTATAATCAGTGCATACAAGAGGAGGCCGCCATGTCCGCAACTGAGACGAACCATCTCCCCATCCACGTTGCCGACATCACTGAGCGCGATCGCATCCCCCAGGAAGCGATTGATGACCTGGTGCGGCAGATCGCCGACCTATTCCATCCCCAACGCATCATCCTATTCGGCTCCTACGCCTACGGCACACCGCGCCCTGACAGCGATGTGGATCTGCTAGTGGTGATGGATACGCGGCAGCATTGGATCGATCAGGAGCTTGATATTTTGAATGCCCTAGATTCGGACCTTGCAATTGATTTGCTGGTTAGGCCACCCACTACCTTGAAGCAGCGAATTGCCCTGGGCGACTTTTTCCTTAGAGAGATAACTCAGAGAGGGAAAGTTCTTTATGAACAGCCTAACCGCTGAGTGGGTAGAGAGGGCTGAGGATGATTACGCCAGCGCAGGTCGGGAAGCAGCGGTTACGCCAGGAACTAACTACAATCTGGTCTGCTTTCTTGCCCAGCAATGCGCCGAGAAGTATCTAAAGGCATACTTGCATGAGCATAGCGACAGCACTCCCAAGACTCACGAGCTTATTGATCTCATGGAGCTTTGCCTCAAACTTGATGTCACATTTGAAGCCTATCGCTTGATACTGAGCCAGCTCAACTTGTATTCAGTCCTTTATCGCTATCCGGGCTTCTGGGCCAGCGAGGCTGATGCACAATCAGTATTCCAAGCACTTGTCACCTTCCGCGCCTTCATTCGCGCCAAAATAGGTCTACCCCCTAACTGAGCGACCGTATCATTCTTCCCTAATCAAACTCCGCCCCGTCATCTCCGGCGGCGCAGCCAGGCCCAGCAGTTGCAGCACGGTGGGGGCAACATCGGCGAGGCGGCCACCATCGCGCAGGCTGACGTGCTGCAATGCAGGGTCGTTGCTGACCAGGATGAACGGCACCGGGTTGGTGGTGTGCGAGGTCATCGGCTGGCCGCTGGCGTAATCCACCTCCATCTCGGCGTTGCCGTGGTCGGCGGTGACGATTACCAGCCCGCCCAGTGGCAACGTCGCGGCGACTACCCGCCCGATGCACTCATCGGTGACTAGCACCGCCTGCTCCGCCGCCGCCAGCACGCCGGTATGCCCCACCATGTCGGGGTTGGCGTAGTTGACCACGCAAAAGTCGTTCTGACCGCTCTCGATGCGCTGCACTAGCAGGTCGGTCACTGCGCGGGCGCTCATCTCCGGCTGTAGGTCGTAGGTTGCCACCTTTGGCGACGGCACCAGTTGGCGATCCTCGCCCGCAAAGGGCTGTTCGCGCCCGCCATTGATGAAGAAGGTGACGTGGGCATACTTCTCGGTCTCAGCGGTGTGAAACTGGCGCAACCCTGCCGCGCTGATCACCTCGGCAAGGGGGTGAGCGACATCCGCAGCGGGGAACGCGACGTTGACCGGCAGCCCCTTCTCGTACTCGGTCATGGTCACGTAGTATAGATTGGTGAGCGTCGCGGCGTTGGTGATGCCAGTCTGTGCCGGAGTGACGATCGCCTTGGTGAGTTCGCGGCCACGATCGGTGCGGAAGTTGTAGAAGATTACTGCATCGCCGCTCTGTAGCCGCATCTCCGGCGCGGCCTGCGCGGTGCCGTCGGCGGCGATAATGGTGGGCAGCACAAACTCATCGTTGACCCCAGCGACGTAGCTGCGGCTGACCGCCTCCGCCGCGCTGGGAGCAATATTGCCGCGACCATGCACGATCGCGTCGTACGCCTTTTGGACACGCTCCCAGCGGTTGTCGCGATCCATGGCGTAATAGCGGCCCGATACGGTGCTGACCGTATCCGCGCCGATGCCGCTGAGGGTCGCCATCGCCTGCTCTACGAAGCCCAGCCCACTCTGCGGTGGCGTGTCGCGCCCGTCGAGGAAGAAATGGTGGCGTACTCGCTTGCTCACCCCCTCGCGCTCGGCTAGCCGCGCCAGGGCGAATAGGTGCTGCCAGTGGCTATGCACCCCGCCCGGCCCCAACAGACCCATGATGTGCAGTTGCCCGTCGTTATTGTGGGCATGGGCGCAGGCCGCCCGCAATGTCTCGTTGCGGTCGAAGTCGCCATCTGCGATGGCTTTATCAATGCGGGTGATGTCCTGGTAAACCACGAAGCCTGCGCCGATGTTGAGGTGGCCGACCTCACTGTTGCCCTGCTGTCCCACCGGCAGCCCCACATCCAGCCCACTTGCCCCAAGCTCGGTGTGCGGGTACTCCTGCCACAGCCGCGACATTACTGGCGGTTGGCTAAGGGCGATGGCGTTACCCTCGCTACGCGGGTTGATGCCCCAGCCGTCGATCACAATCAACACCAGCGGGCGCGCACGTTTGCTCTGCTCTGCCATATTGCTCCCCATAGGAATGTAGAAGGTAGAATGTAGGTTGCTGTTCTTCACCCCTCCCCCAGTGGGGGAGGCCGGGAGAGGGTCCGGGCCTACACCGGCTCCGGCTTCCTGCCCACGTATAGCCCGCGGCCAATAATGCCCTCGTCGTGGATGACTACCAGGCCAGCAGCCTCGAAGGCGGCGCGGTATTCCTCGTCGCTGAACAACGCCAGTTCGTGATGCTCGACGAAATATTCGACTCCTGCGGGCGTAGTAACCAGGTGGTGCATATCAAACACCGACAGGTTGCCGTCCAATTCGCTGATGCTCATCCGCGCAATCTTCAGTTCAGGCTGATTGACGAAGTTTGCGCCGATGCGGCCCACCTTGTATGCTTCAGGGTGCAGCCAGGGTTCGACCACCAGCACGCCGCTATTGTGCAGGTGCTTCGCCATGTTGGCAACCGCTTGCTGCATCCGCGCCACGTTCCTGGTGTAGCCAATCGCACTGCCCATGCAGATGACCACATCGAACTGCTTGCCGAGATCAAAGTCGGCCATATCTCCTTCGTGGTAGGGAACATCGGGGTAGCGTTCGCGGGCAACTTTGAGCATATGCGGCGAAAGGTCTACCCCCTCCACACGATAGTAGAGTTGCAGCGAACCAATGAAGCTGCCAGTGCCGCAACCAACATCCAGCAGCGAACCGCCCGCCCGCGTGCGATGCTGCTCGATTAGCTCGTGCAAATAATCGGCCTCACGCTCATAATCCTTGAAGCTGTAGATTGCGTCGTAATACGCAGCCTCTTTCTGATACATCGCCAATTCCTTTCGTTCCGGCGGATTTGCCAGCAACCGACCTGGTAGTAAGTCGGCACTTCTCCCTCAACCCCGCTGGGGTTTATTTGCCCAGGCTTATCACTCAGCACTCAGCACTCAGCGCTGTCTTATATCCCTGCCTGCGCGATTATATCCTTCAGTAGCTGCGCGGAGTGGCGAAAGGCGACGGCCTCGCTATCGTTCAGGGCGATGGGCAGGGCGTGCTTCACTCCGTCGCTGCCGATAACCGAAGGGACGCTGAGGCACACATCGCGCACATCCTGATAGCCGTCGAGCAGAGTGCTGATTGGCAGGACGGTGTTCTGGTCGCGTAGCAGGCTCTCCACGATGCGTAGCAGGCCGCTGCCGATCGCGTAGTAGGTTGCGCCCTTGCGCTGGATGATCGCGTCGGCAGCGGTGCGTACCTGGTCGAAAATGTGGTCGAGGTCTTCCTGGCGGTGTTCGCGGCCAATCGCCCGCGCAAAGTCGGGCAGCGGCATACCGGCAACGCGGGCGCTGCTCCACACCGGCAATTCGCTGTCACCGTGTTCGCCGATGATGTAGGCGTGGACACTGCGCGGGTCAATGCCGTAATAATCACCGAGCAGATAACGCAGCCGCCCGCTGTCCAAAGTGGTGCCGCTGCCGAACACGCGACCCCTGGGCAGCCCCGACAGGCGGATGGTCGCGTAGGTCAGCACATCCACCGGGTTCGCCACCACCACGATAATTGCGTCGGGCGCATACTTCACCACCTGCGGCACAATACTGCGAAAGATGTTGACATTGGTCAGCACCAGGTCGAGTCGGGTCTGGCCCGGTTTCTGGTTCGCCCCAGCAGCGATCACGATCACACTTGCGCCTGTCAGGTCAGGATAGTCGCCCGCGATGAAGTCCATCGGCTGGCTGAAGGCGACCGAGTGGTTGAGGTCCATCGCCTCGCCCTCGGCCCGCTGCCGGTTCACGTCAATCAGCACCACCTCGGTCGCCACCCCGCTGCCGGTCAGAGCGTAGCCGAAGGTCGCGCCCACCAGCCCTGTGCCAATAATCCCAATCTTTGCCATCAATGCTCCCCCTGCTGCTCGTTGCTTGCTGCCTCTGGCGGTATTATAGCATAGGGCGGGCGCAGCAAGAAGGGCGCAGTGCTGTGCGCCCCAACATTGGTGTCTTACCCACCAGGGCGCAATGAATTTGCGCCCCTGCGTCTTTAATCTTTAATCCCCTTATTCCTCCCCCAGGTAAGCCTTGCGCACCATCTCGCTCTTGAGCAGGTTCGCGCCAGTATCTTCGAGGACTATCTGACCAGTTTGCATTACGTAGCCGCGATGCGAAACGCTGAGGGCCTGCAGCGCGTTCTGCTCCACTAGCAGGATAGTGGTTCCCTGCTTGTTGATGTCGCTGACGATCTGGAAGATTGTCTCGATCAGGATCGGCGATAGCCCCATACTGGGCTCATCGAGCAGCAACAGCTTGGGGCGGCTCATCAGGGCGCGCCCGATTGCCAGCATCTGCTGCTCTCCGCCGGAGAGCAGGCCCCCCTTCTGCTGCAAGCGTTCACGCAGGCGGGGAAACAGGGTTAGCACCCGCTCCATGTCTTCGGCAATGGCGGCGCGGTCGTTGCGGGCGAACGCGCCCATCTCCAGGTTCTCCTGCACGCTCATGCGGCTGAAGATGCGGCGGCCCTCCGGCGCGTGTGACATACCACGGCGCACGATCTGCTCAGGGGCCACCCGATCGATGCGCTGCCCGTTCAACGTGATGGTGCCACGTCGCGGTGGGGTGATGCCGGAGATGGTACGCAGGGTGGTGGTCTTGCCCGCGCCATTCGCACCGATCAAGGTGACGACCTCGCCGTTGAATATCTTCAGCGAGATGCCTGCCAGCGCTCGGATATTCCCATAGTAGGTTTCGATGCCGCGCACGTCCAGCATCGGTTCGCCCTGCTGCTGGCTGATAATCTGCTGCTTCAGCGGTTCGTTAACTGGTGTAGTTGCCTGCATGACGGTTCCTTTATAGGAAGTTGAAAGTTGAAAGTTGAAAGTTGTGGGTTGGTCGTTGCAATCAGCATGGTAACGCTCGAGAGTTCCCCCCCAAACCCCCGCTGGGGGCTTTTTGCCACTCAAACGCTTCGAGAGTTCTCCCCCAACCCCCGCTGGGGGCTTTTTGCCACTCAGCACTCAGCACTCAGCACTCAGCACTCAGCTTGGGTCGCGTCCTGCTTCATCGGGCTGCCGCCACCCTTGCCCAGGTAGGCCTCGATGACACGGGGGTTGCTGCGTATCTCGGCGGGGGTGCCTTCGGCAATCTTCACGCCGTAGTCCAGCACCGACACGCGATCGGAGATGCCCATTACCACCTTCATGTCGTGTTCGATGAGCAGAATGGAGAGGCCGCGCTCGCTACGCAGGCGGCCGATGAAGCCAGTCATCTCGCGGGTTTCGTTGGGGTTCATACCGGCGGTTGGCTCGTCGAGCAGCAGCAGCTTGGGGTCGCTAGCGAGAGCGCGGGCGATCTCCAGGCGACGCTGGTCGCCATAGGGGAGGTTCTTGGCGTACTCCTCCTCCTTGCCCGCCAACCCGACGAACTCAAGTAGCTCTATGCCCCGGTCAGCCATCCTTGCCTCCTCGGCGCGGGTGGCGGGGGTGCGGAAGACGGCACCGAACAGACCCGCCTTCATTCGGCTGTGCGCCCCGACCAGCACGTTCTCCAACGCAGTCATGTTGGCGAACAGGCGGATGTTCTGGAAGGTGCGGGCCACGCCCATTTCGGTGATGCGGTTGGGTGGTGCGCCGGTCACGTTCATGCCGTCGAAGACGATGCTGCCGCCAGTAGGCTTATACAAGCCGGTGATGATGTTGAACAGGGTGGTTTTACCTGCGCCATTCGGCCCGATCAAGCTGACGATTGAGTTCTGGGGGATGTCGAAATCCACCTTGTTGACGGCGGTGAGGCCGCCAAACTGCTTCAGTATCTTGCTTGCTTCCAGGAGCGCCATTAGTTCCTCCAAACCATCAGCCCCGCCCTCAACCTGAATTGGAGAGGGTCAGATTGGGCGTGTGTAATCCCGCCCTAACAGACTAGATCTTATCCACATCCGACGAGTGCGACTCATCCTCGTCGCGCACATCGTAGAGGCTCTCGCGCTCTGCTCTGGCGATGGGGTTGGCCCGCTCGGTCTCATCGTTGCGGAGCGCGCCCACACCCGCCACCTCGGCGGCTGGTTCGCCGGTATCTCCATGCAGCTCGGCTTTGCGCCGGGCGCTGGGAATCAGCCCCTCCGGCCTGACGATCATCAGCACAACCAGGATGAGGCCATAGATGAGGAACTTGAGACCTGCCCAGTCGGTGTTCGCCAGAAAGTCAATGTGATTCTTCGTTCCCAGGTCGTGCAGGTTGTTGGGCAGGTTGGTGAGGAACACCGACTGGGTAAGCTGGAGGATGACCGCGCCTGCGATTACCCCATAGATGTTGCCGATGCCGCCCAGGATGATCATGCAGAGAACGAATACCGAAACGGTGAAGCTAAAACTGCCGGGGCCGACCAGCTGCAGCTTGGAGGCGAACATCGCGCCCGCTACACCGGCAAGAGCCGCGCCAGTGGAGAAGGCGAGCAGCTTGGCCCTGACCGTATCAATACCCATCGCGGCGGCGGCAATTTCGTCCTCGCGGATCGCCATCCAGGCGCGCCCCAGCCGCGAGCTGCGTAGGTTGGTAACCGCAAAGATGAGGATCACCACGATGATGATAGCCAGGTAGTAGTACGGTTCAGCATGGTTGGAAGAGAAGGAGCAACCGCCGGTGGCACCGTTCGCTGCCATGCTTAGCTTGGGGCAGATATCGCTACCGAGGCCGAAGGTGGCAATGCCGGGCGGGTCGATGCCGCTGATGCCGTCTGGTCCGCCGGTCAATCCTCGGGTAAGCGGCACGGTGTTGAGGTTGAGGAAGACAGCGGGAACAATCTCGCCGAAGCCGAGGGTGACGATTGCCAAATAATCGCCGCGCAAGCGCAGGGTGGGTGCGCCCAACAGCGCGCCAAATATCGCCGCGACCAGCGCGGAGATGAAGATGATCAGCCAGAAGGAGAGGTGGATATCAATCGCGCCGTGGGTGACAGTGGAGAGTTGCGGCGAGGCAAGGAAGGCGTAGGTGTATGCGCCGATGGCGAAGAAGGCGGCATAACCGAGGTCGAGCAGGCCAGCGAAGCCAACCACGATGTTGAGGCCGAGGGCGAGCAACACGTACTGGGCGGCATCAGCCAGTTGGCCGATCAGCGCGGGGGGCTGCACCCCGAAGAACGGCTGTATCCCCCAGGCTTTGAGGTTGGCCTTGTTGTAGACCAAGGGCAGAACAAACAGGAACAGCAGGACGAGGCCCATTACAATTAGGGCGGTGCGGGTGAAGCGCTGCTCGGTGGCGCGCGCAAGCCGGGATTTTGAAGTTGGCTGAATTGCTTTTTGCATGATCTCGCTCCCTCCGCGCTACGCCCGCTCCGGCACTTGTTGGCCGAGCAGCCCCGATGGTCGCAGGGTCAATATCAAAATCAAGATGCCGAATACAACTACTGGAGTCCAGGCGGATGAGATATACTGATCGCTCATCGCCTCGACGATGCCGATGAGGAAGCCACCGAGCATCGCGCCTGGGATATTACCGATGCCGCCAAGTACGGCAGCGGTGAAGGCTTTGAGGCCCGCCTGAGCGCCTATGGTGAATTGCATCGAGTGAATAGACAACCCGTAAATCAATCCTGCCGCCCCCGCCAGTAGGGCGCCAATGAAGAAGGTCAAGGTAATGGTCATGTTGACGTTGATACCCATCAACTTCGAGGTATCATAATCCTGGGCGGTGGCGCGCATCGCTTTGCCTAGCTTGGTACGCTGCACGAACGTTTGGAGAATGACCATAAGCATCACACAGACAACTACGACAAAAATATCCTTCCAGGCGACGCTTATGCCGGAGGTAACATGGATGGTGCCGGTGGGGAAGACCTCGGGGTAGGAGACAGCGGCAGGGCCATGCCAGATCTGGCCGATGTTCTGCAGGATGAACGACATACCAATAGCGGAGATGAGCGGAGCCAGCCTTGGCGCATTGCGTAGTGGGCGGTAGGCGATGCGCTCGACCAGCACGCCAATGATGCCAGTCAACAACATTGCAATCAGCAAGGTGAGTACGATAATTATCAAAGTGGGGAAGAAGCCACCTTGCACCAACCCGGCCTGATTCTGGGGGTTAATTGCTACCCCGAACCAGCCTAGCACTGCCAGAGCGATGAAACTGCCAAGCATAAAGATGTCACCATGGGCAAAGTTGATTAGCTCGACGATGCCATAGACCATCGTGTAGCCCAGCGCGATTAGGGCATAGATTGAACCCTTGACGATGCCATCGAGCAACTGCTGAACGAACAATTCCATTGCTAGCTCTCCATTTGGATTTATATAGCAGGAAGGGCGGCGGTGCTACGCCGCTGCCCTTCCTGCATTGCAAGCCGCCTATCGCCAGCTTGCCAGAGCGATTACTGGCCGCCGAAGCGGGCCTGGTCGACCACGGTCCAGGCGTTGCTCACCACTTCGTAGATGCTGATGATCTTGTTGGTGGTGTCGCCGTTTGTGTCGAAGCCGGTCACGCCGATGACCCCGTGGTAGTCCTTGGTTGCGGCAATCGCGGCGCGCACCGCTTCGCGGTTGGCGGCAGCGTCGCTGTCGCTCCACTTGCTCGCGCTGGCCTTAATCGAGGCAATGATGATGTTGGCGGCCTCGTAGGAGTTGGCGCTGTAGGCACCGAGCGCCTCCTTGAAGCCATGTGCGTTGTAGGCATCGATGAAAGCCTTGGCCTCGGGCAGCTTGGTGGCATCGACGGCTGCAACTGTGCCGTAAGCGCCGTTGGCGTTGTCGCCACCATCGTCGAGGAACTGCTTCTCGACGATACCATCACCGCCGAATAGCACCATGCTGGGCAGCTTGTCCTTCATCTGCTTGCGGAACAGGCCGATGCCGTTCGAGGTGGTGCCGCCGTAGTAGACGAAGTCGGGCTTGGCCGCTGCGATGGTGTCCAGGATGCTCTTGAAGTCGGTGGTACCCTTCGGCACGCCGTGGGAGTTGCCGTCGACCACGGTGCCGCCCTTCTTGGCGAACTCCTTGGCGAAGTTGTTGGAGATGCCCTGGCCGTAGGTCTCCTGGTCGTCCAGGACGTAGACAGTCTTGAACTTGAGCTTGTCGAAGGCGTAGTCAGCCCCCTCTGGCCCCTGGATGTCGTCGGTGGTGCAGACGCGGAAGTAGGTTATATTGCCGGTGGGCCGGTAGGTCTTGGTCTGGCCGTATTCTGGCTTGGTCAGGGTCTCGTTGGTGTTGGCCGGGCTGATGTTGGCGAGGTTGGCCTGGTTGAGCTTGGGCATCTCCGCCTTGGCCACGCTGCTGTTGAAGGGGCCAACCATGCCGACAACGGTATCGTCAGCGATGAACTGGTCGGCGTTGGACGCACCCTGCTGCGGGTCGTGAACGCCATTGACCGCATCATCGAGGGCGTACATCTCCAGCTTGTAGCCGGGAACGACTTCGCCAGCGGCGTTGGCCTGCTCGATGGCAAGCTGGACACCGTTGCGGGTGGGGATACCATCGGAGGCATCCGCGCCGCTGGTGGGCAGGTCGACTGCAATCTTGATCACGCCCTTGCTGCCCTTCTCACCAACTACTACGGTCGGGGCTGAGGGAATCGCGGTCGCACTAATCGTCGAGGTGCCGGTCACTGCCATGCCTGCGGTAGGCGTGGCTGCCGAGCCAGTGCTGATCGTAGTGGTCATCACCATTGCGGCGGTGGTCGCAGTGGCGGCGGGAGCAGCCGCTGCGGTGGGGCTAGCTACTGCCGCCGTGGTGGGGGCTGGTACTGGCGTGTTGGTCGCAGTAGTGCCACCGCAGGCGCTCAGGATCATGCTGGTGAGCAGCAGAGCGGCGGTTAGCGTACCTAGTCTCTTTATTACCTTCATCTAACTTTTCCTCCTTTAGGAAACTAACGGTTGTGCTTGCAGCTGCGCCACGTTGCGTGGCTGCAATCAATTCTACACCCTTGCCAGCTTGATCATCCCCATTGCGCTCTACAACCTTCGCTTCAGTCAAATGCTGCCCGGCCAGACTGCTAGCATGAGCGCGGCATAGCCTGGTTTCGTGGAAGTTGCTGGTTGCCTGATTTCGGGGTAAAACTGCCTGTGTGCTATAACCCTGCTCTTATTTCCGATGCATCCCACCGTTACCGAGGGGGAAGGGTAAAGCAAGCGGGCCACGCAAGCGGTTACAGTTAGCCAAAACCGGGTCGGGTTGCGCGCATTATAGAGCGAGTGATCGGCATTTGTCAAGAGCCTGATCCACTGTTTCATACCGCTTGCCCAAATTGCAAACAGCATGGTATAATTGCGGGCAACCAGCGGGGCAGATGCGCCCCAGCTAATTGCCACAATCTTTGCAGAGGAGCAAAGTCATGTCTGGACACTCCAAATGGGCGACTATCCGTCGCAAGAAGGAAATCACCGACTCGCGGCGCGGCCAGTTGTTCACCAAGCTGGCCCGTGAGATCACCGTAGCGGCGAAGGAGGGTGGCGCTAGCCTCGACTCCAATTTTCGCCTACGCATCGCGGTGCAGCACGCTAGATCTGAAAGTATGCCTGCCGACAGCATCCAACGCTCGATTGACCGTGGCGTGGGTGGCGGCGAAGGCGGGGCCGCGTTCGAGGAGGTGATGTACGAAGGCTATGGGCCACACGGCTCGGCGATTATCGTGCAGGCGCTTACCGACAATCGCAACCGCACCGTCGGCGAGATTCGCTCGACCTTCACCCGTGGCGGTGGCAGCCTCGGCGAAAACGGCTCGGTGATGTGGATGTTCAAGGCTCAGGGGTTGCTTACAGTTGACAGTGACGGCAAGCCCCTGGACGAGGTGGAACTAGCAGCGATTGATGCGGGCGCGGACGACGTGAAGGAGGGCGGCGATGAGGGATTGATTGATGTCTACGTTGCCTCCACCGAACTGAAGGCGGCTGAGTCGGGGTTGACTGCCCAGGGGCTGAAGGTAATTTCCGCCGAGCGCACCATGACCCCCACCACTACGGTAGAGCTTGGCCCCAAGGAGACCGAGCAGGTACTGAAGATGGTCGAACGTCTGGAGGAGCTTGACGATGTGCAGCAGGTGTATACCAACCTTGAGCTTACCGAGGCGGCGATGGCCGCGATGGAAGGCTGACCGCCGTGCGGGTGATGGGGCTGGACCCGGGTACCGCGATCATGGGCTGGGGCGTAGTGGATAGCGATGCCAGTCGCGGCAAACTGATCATGGTAGATTATGGGGCGCTCACCACGCGGGCCAAAGCGCCGCTGGTGGAGCGCCTTCCCTTGCTCTATGCCGGGGTGCTGGATGTACTGGATCGGTATCAACCGGAAGCGATGTCGGTGGAGGAGTTGTTCTTCACCAAGAACGTCAGCACCGCGATCAGCGTGGGCCACGCCCGAGGGGTAGCCATCCTCGCCGCCGCGCATCGCAACGTTCCCGTCTTCGAGTACACCCCCTTGCAGGTGAAGCAGGCGGTGGGTGGCTATGGGCGGGCAGACAAGGCGCAGATGCAGGAGATGGTGCGGCTGATGCTGGCCCTGAAGAGCGTGCCACAGCCCGACGATGCCGCCGACGGTCTCGCCCTTGCCATCTGCCACATTCACTCCGCCCGCTTTACCGCGCTAATCGAGGGAACCGGCTCGTGAAGAAGGAGCGGCCCGACGTTCTGCTGGTCGAGCGGGGGCTGGTGGAGACGCGCTCACAGGCGCAGGCGCTGATCATGGCCGGGCAGGTCTACAGCGGCGAGCGTCGCATTGACAAGCCCGGCACGCCGATGGCAATTGACATCGCGCTGGAGGTGCGCGGCGGGCTGAAGTACGTCTCGCGGGGCGGCCTCAAGCTGGAACACGCCTTGCAAGAGTTCGGCCTGCTGCCGCTACTCCCTGGCAGGGTGGCCGCCGATGTCGGCGCATCCACTGGCGGCTTCACCGATTGCCTGCTGCAGAACGGCGTAGCCCGCGTCTACGCAATTGACGTAGGCAGCGGTCAACTGGCCTGGAAGCTACGCCAAGATGCCCGCGTGGTGGTTGTGGATGAGACCAACATTCGCTACCTGGCAGGATTGGCAGAGTTGGTGGACTTCGCTACGGTCGACGTGTCGTTCATCAGCCTGAAACTGGTGCTACCCACCATCGCAAAGCTGCTCAAGGCTGACGGCTTCATCGTCGCGTTGGTCAAGCCGCAGTTCGAGGTGGGCAAGGGGCAGGTGGGCAAAGGCGGGGTGGTGCGTAAGCCGGAGCAGCATCGCACCGTGTTGCACGCGCTGGCTGCCTGGTTGACAGCATACACCGCTGCCGACCCCACTCTCGCCCTGCACCTACGTGGGTTGGCCCGTTCCCCGATCACCGGCCCGGCCGGGAACGTCGAGTTCCTCGCCTACATCAGCCGCCCGCCCGTTCCTGACTGGGATGTGGCGGCCAGCATCGAGCAACTGACCGGGGAATTGCAGATTTTAGATTGCAGATTGCAGATTGTAAACCGCATTGTGCATGGGGGTTGTGTGATCTTCCATTGCATTACCGTGGTCAAGTGCGGCTGATTCGGCTAGCGATAATCTGCAATCTGCAATCTGTAATCTGTAATCTGTAATCTGTAATCTGCAATCTAATAGGAGCAACAGTTGAACCCACCCAAGAGAGTCGGTTTCGTAGTCAACGAGAACAAGGCTGGCGCAGCGGAGCTGGCGGCGGCGATGCACCGGATGCTGGACGAACACGGCATCGAGGTGCGCGAGTGCCACGAGCAGTACCCCGAGCGTTGCTTTAATGGTCAGAGCGAACTGGACCTGATGTTCAGCTTCGGTGGCGATGGCACCATCCTGCGGGCGGCACGGCTGGCCGCCCCGCTGGGCATCCCTATCGTGGGGGTCAACCTGGGGCGAGTCGGCTTCCTCACCGATGTGGCGGCCAGCGAGGCGCTGGTTGCACTGCCCCGCTTCATCGCGGGCGATTACTGGGTGGAGCAGCGGCTGATGCTGCACGGCGAATTGTTGCGCGACGGCAGCGTGCTACAAGCCTTCACCGCACTGAACGACATCGTTGCCAATCGCGGCGGCCTCTCCCGCGTGGTCGAATGTACCCTCAGCGTCAATGGCGCACCCGCCGCCCACTATGTTGCCGACGGCGTGATTATCAGCACCCCCACCGGCAGCACCGCTTACTGCCTCGCCGCTGGCGGCCCCATCCTCACCCCCGATGCCCGCAACATCATAATCGTGCCGATTGCCCCCTACCTTGCCCTCATCCGCAGCCTGGTCGTCCCCGACGACGCGATCATCGAGCTGATTATCACCCGCGCCGTGGAGGCTCTGATCACGATTGATGGTCAGCTTGACATCGGCATGAACATCGGCGACTCCATTCGTGTACGCCGCAGCGAGACGGTCGCCCGCTTCGCCCGCATCCAGCCACGCAACTACTTTACCGCCACCATCGTGGATCGGCTGCGCCTGCGGGGATGAACGCTCGCAGCAATGGTGTAGGGGCGGGCGGTGGCCCGCCCAGGTGAAGCGCACCAACGTTCATCGCAACCACCAACCCTGGGGTAGGAGCGGGCGGTGGCCCGCCCAGGTGAAGCGCATCAATGTTTATCGTAACCACCAACCCTGGCGTAGGGGCGGGCGGTGGCCCGCCCTGATGCGGCGCATCAACGCCCATCGCAACTACCAACGCTGGTGTGGCGGGCGAATCGCGTCCCCCCTGGCGAAGCGCATTATCGGCTGGTAAAGCTAATCAGAAACACAATTACCATGCCTGAGATGCCAACTATGGTGAACTCCACCACTGCCCGTCCATTGAGGCCGCCGGTGAGGTAGAGCGACATCAGCCCGACCACGATGTAGAAGCCCAGCAACAGGAACATCCCCCCCACCAATGCAGAGACCGGCCAGTAGTTGAGCGCCCAGGTGACTTCCGCCAGTAGCAGGCCCGCACTAAGGGCGAGGATGAGGGCGCGGCGGCGTAGTGCCGCCGCAGCATCGGGGGCGAAGCGGCCCACGCCGGTGCCGAGTACGCCGTAGCCGAGGCCGCTGCTGCGGGTGAAGGTTTCATACGACAGCAACGCAGTCACCGCCAGCACAATGGGCGACGAGATAAGGCTGCGCTGCTTGGCATAGTAGATCGAGCCGAACAGGGCGAAGGCGGTCAGGTAGGCGATCAGGTTGAGGCCGAGGGTGGCAATGCCGAAGTATTGATCCTGCGCGTCGAGGCTGTGGTACTGGGCGATGAACACCAGGGTGAGCGCGACGGCGGTGATTACAAGAATAAGGGCGACCACTGCGAAATCGGCGAAGATGGGCAGAAAGAGCGCTGCGCCCAGGGTGAGCAGCGCGGGCAGCGTCCAGTAGCGAGGGGCGAACTCCAGGGTCAGCTTGCCAACGCGCAGGCGAGGGAACGGCCACAGCTGGGTGTGGGGGTGAGCGTGAACCGTCCCTTCCACCCCCAGTGCTGCCACTGCTAGTAGCACGGCGGTGATGATCCAAACCAGCGGCACGCCTAGCAGCACACCCGGCAGCGACAGCACGCCGCCACTCTCGACCAACAAGGTCAGGCCCAGGCCTAGCATGATGACCACAACAACGGTGATAGTTCGTTCCAGGCGCATTAGAGTGGCACAATCTTGTTGCCCGCTGCGGCACGAACAGCACGGGTAGCGTTGCGGGTATCCACCACCAGCTTGCTAGCGGCTACGATGCTATCCCAGTTGTAACTGCTGTGGTCGGTGACGATCAGGATACAATCGTAATCGGCGAGATGGTCGAGGCTGACGCTGGTAATCGCATCCGCCTCCGCCGCGCCCACCTGATGCTCGGCCAGACGCAGGCTGGGGATGTAGGGGTCATTATAGTCCACCAATGCGCCTTTCGCCCGCAGCAATTGGATGATCGGCAGAGCGGGCGACTCGCGCAGGTCATCAATGTCGCGTTTATAGGCCACACCGAGGATGAGGATGCGTGCAGCATTGAGGCACTGGCGACGGTCGTTGAGCGCATCGGCCACCTTGTTGACCACGTACAGCGGCATGGTATCGTTGATCTCGCCTGCCAGTTCGATGAAGCGGGCCGCCCCGCCGATCATCTTCATCTTCCAGGAGAGGTACATGGGGTCGACTGGGATGCAATGGCCGCCGATGCCGGGGCCGGGGTAGTGGGCCATGAAGCCGAACGGCTTGGTCGCGGCGGCGGCAATTACCTCCCACACATCCACTCCCAGCCGATCGCACATCATTGCCACCTCATTCACCAGGCTGATGTTGACCAGGCGGAAAGTGTTTTCCAGCAATTTAGTCATCTCTGCGGCCTTGGTGCTGGAGACCGGCACGGTGCTATCCACCGCACTGGCATATAGCGCTTGCGCTAGTTCGGTGCAGGCGGGGGTCGCGCCACCGATCACCTTAGGGATAGTGCGGGTGTTATAGTTCTGATTGGCGGGATCTACCCGCTCTGGCGAAGTGGCAAGGAAGAAATCCTTGCCCACCTGATAGCCCAGCGCGGTGAGGCGGGGTAGGATCAGTTCGTCGGTGGTGCCAGGGTAGGTGGTACTCTCCAGCACTACCAGCTTGCCGGGGCCAAAGTTAGTGGCGATGTTGTCAGCGGCGCTGATCACGTAGCTGAGGTCAGGGTCGCGGGTCTGGTTCAGCGGGGTGGGTACGCAGATGCTGATGGTGTCAGCCTCGCGCAAGGCCGCTGCATCGCTGGTAGCGGTCAGCCGACCTTGCTCGACCAGCGCGGCCAGGGTCTCGGCGGGTACGTCCTTGATGTAGCTCTGGCCTGCATTGACGGCGGCGACCTTGGCCGCGCTAAGATCCACGCCGATAACATGGAAACCGCTGCGGGCGAACTCGACCGCCAGGGGCAGGCCGACATAGCCGAGGCCGAGGACGGCGACGGTGGCGGTACGCTCCTCGATCTTTGTTTTAAGTACGCTATAGTGCGACAAGTAAGCAGTTCCTCCTCAATAGATGGGGCAACAGATGGGCAGCGGGCGCTCCGCCCGCTACCCCATTATCGCATTTGTGGGGAATGACTGTCAACCAACAGCGATCGGAAGGAGTGGCGAAAAAGGCAGAGCAGATGTTATAATTCGGGCTATGACAAATCTCCCTTGCCCTACCTGCCTCTCCCCCGCCAGGTCATCGAGAGCGGCTTCAACGATAGCGGCTCACAGTGTTATACCAATTAGCGATGGTGCTGCTATAGATTGAGGCAGGGCGAACAACGGTTCGCCCCTACAGAATTATAGCATCTCTTGGCTAATTGGTATTACCGCTGTCAAGCTTGCCACCGTTACTTTACCCCGCGCCTAAACTTGCTGGCTACGATCGCGCGCGCTAATCGCAACTTTGCACGAGGCAATATACCTTGAAGGCACCAGCCAACGGGCGATTAGCCGTCTGCTGCACATCAAGCACCGGCGAAGGTCTGCCAGGAAAGAAGTAACAGAACGTGAGATATCACATATTTCAGCGGGGCAATTAGACGGGGGCTTGCTCCTGAATTGAGCGCTGGCCCGCAAGGGCAAGTGGGCATCTTATCAGTATGGTAACAAAATCTCATTTCTGGAAAGTCGGGTGACTGGAAACAGTCATGTCCGGTTTGGAGCAGGAAAGCCTGTAAGGGCTTACCTGTCGGTATGGATTCTTCACGTTAGGATATGGCTGGTTGATTTGGCGGAGGGGAGATGCGATGCGAGGATTGGTTGTCGGCCTGCTCATTGCGTGGACGCTGCTTGGCAGCGGCGCAGCGCAGGCGCAGACAGGATTTGTAGCCCAACAGGAGCGCGATGTTAGCTACAGCGGTGCGGGCGGGGTCAAGCTGGCTGGCACACTGCTAATTCCACGCCACCAGCAGGGGGCGCTGCTGGCGGGCGCAATCATCGTAGTGGGTAGTGGGCCAATTGATCGCAACGGCAACGCTGCGCCAAACCTGACCAGCAACCTCTACCGTCAGATTGCCGACCAGCTTGCCAGCGCAGGTATCGCTAGCCTGCGCTACGACAAGCGCGGGGTGGGGGCCAGCGACCCGCCGCCGATTGATGACTCGCTGCCTATGACTGATCAGGCGGCGCTGGTTGCCTTCAGCGCGTGGGACAACTATGTGGGTGACGCAGCGGCCACCCTCGACTACTTGCAGCATCAGCCAGAGATTGACCGCGCCCGCACCGCGATGCTGGGCCATAGCGAGGGTGGCTACATCGTGCTACAGGCGGCCATCGCAGTCAAGGGCTTTCGCTACCCACCTGCCGCGCTGGTGCTACTTGCCACCCCCAGCCGCCCCTACGATGAGATGATCCACGATCAGCTAGTGACCCAGTTGCAAGCGCAAGGTGCAAGCGCGTCGCAGATTGCCGCATTGTTGAACCAGAATCAGGTGATTGTAGACACAATCAAGGTGAAAGCTACCATACCCGACAATGTACCTGACTCGTTGACCGGCATATACCCGCCGTACCTCGGCGCGTTCTACCAGGGCGGGTTCAAGGTCGACCCCCGCCAACTGGCAGCGCATTTCCCCAGCCCTGTGCTGGTAATGCAAGGGTCTCTGGATAGCGAGGTGTCCGCTACGATTGACGCACCCGCGCTCGATGCCGCGCTTGCCAGCCGCCCACACGATGATCACAAGACCGTAATCGTCGCCAACGCCAGCCACAGCCTGAAGTTGGTAGCATCAGCCAATGACCCCGGTTATGCTGGCGAACTCGTGCCGCAGGCGGCGGGCGAGTTGCGCTCCTGGCTGGGCGATAAGCTAGCCAACAGCCCTGCCGCCAGTAACACAGCTATTGCCTCCACTGCAATCCCAATGGCGGCAATTCCCTCTCCGGCAAGTGTTCTATCTCCCGCGCCCGTCTGGTCGCCTGTTGCCCAACCCTTTTCCACATCAGCATCATTGGCGGCTACCAACCCATCCTCTGCCTCAAATAATACTCTACTCATCTTCGTCCTAATCCTCGTGCTGATGATCAGCGTAGTTGGTTGGCGACTAGTGCAGCGCAGGCGAGGTTGATCATAGCCGCGGACTGGTTATATTTGGCAGCCTCATTTAGCATATGAGTACCAGATTGGCGTAGGGGCGCATGGCATACAACCGCGTGAAGCGCATCACCACACATCACAAGCTATCAACGCTACCCTACAATTACCTAACGATATGTGCAGCGATCAGTGCTGTGGTATAATCACTACAGCACATTTTACTTGACACCTTGCCGCCAACCCGCCCAACAAATCACCAATCACTATGCTAGAACTACAAATCGCTATTGCCAAGACCAACAAGTACGCCCAGCGCGAGAGTGGCGACACGGTGGAGATCGTGGAGCAGCCCCTGGGCGGCTTCGCTGCGGTGATGGCCGACGGCCAGGGCAGCGGTGGCGCGGCCAAAATCCTCAGCAATATGGTAGTGGGCAAGGCGATTGCGTTGCTCAAGGATGGGGCGCGGCTGGAGGCGGTTGCGCTGCTGGCTCACGACCACCTTTACGCCTATCGCGGCGGCAAAGTGACCGCGAGCCTGGTGATTATTGCCATCGACCTCAAGGCAAACGAGATACGGGTATCGCGCAATAGCGATTGCCCCATCGTCGTTCTCGATAGCAGCGGGGTGCGGCTGCTAGATGAGGCGGCAGGCGGCATCGGCACCGGCACGGTCGCGCCACCCGCATTCGCCACCCTGCCGCTGGAGGCGGGGATGTATGTCGCAGCATACACCGATGGGCTACTGCACGCGGGCGAGAACTACAACCAGACGCTCAGTATCCCACCGATCGTAGCCTTCGCCGCGCAGCAGGAGGGGGCCGATGCTCAGGCAGTGGCCGACCACTTGCTCAAGATCGCCATCAGCCGTGACCGGATGCGACCCGACGACGACATGAGCGTGCTAGTAATTCACATTGCCGAAGCCGCGCCGGAGAAAGGTCCGCTAGTGCGGCGCATGATCGGGAGAGTGCCATTCGGGGATTAATACCAATTAGCCGTGGTGCTAATGTATTTTCTGTAGGGGCGAACCGTTGTTCGCCCTAGCTCAATTTACAGCAGCACCAAACGTAATTGTTATAACATTCACTCCCTCCATTTCGGAGGGGGATGGGGGTGGGGGAGCAACATGGAGGAGCAGAGTGGCAGTATCGCAGCGCGATTGCAAGAGTTGGGCATCATCCTGGCTGCGCCGTGGCAGCCACAGGGGATGAGCTTCGTTCCATGCGTGCGGAGCGGCAACCTGCTGTTCGTCAGCGGGCATGGCCCGCGCAAAGCTGACGGTAGCTTTGTCAACGGCAAGCTGGGCCAGGATCTCGACGTGCAGCAGGGCTATGAGGCGGCGCGATTGGTGGCCCTGGATCTGCTGGCAACAATGCAGGGTGAGTTGGGCAGCCTCGACCGGGTGCGACGCATCGTCCGACTGTTCGGCATGGTCAACTCCGCGCCCGACTTTACCAAGCAGCCGCTGGTCATCAACGGCGCGTCCGACTTGCTGGTCGCGGTGTTCGGCTACGAGCGGGGTAGTCACGCCCGCAGCGCAGTTGGCATGGCCGCGCTACCGACGAATATCGCGGTGGAGATTGAGATGATCGTGGAGTTTGAGCCTGATTTGGTATAATCAACCCATGTCCAACCCTTCACTAAACCCGAATCCGAAGCAGCTAATCGCCATCGTGGGGCCGTGCGCCAGTGGCAAATCGTCGCTGGGTGAGCGATTGCGGCGGCAGGGTTACAACGTGCGTACCGCCGCGCAGGAGCATAGCTACGTACCGGGGATGTGGCAGATGAGCAATCCCGACTATCTCATCTACCTCGATGTCGGCCTCGACACTCTTCGGCAGCGGCGTGGCAACCCACGTTGGAGCGAGCAGGAGTGGCAGGCGCAGCAGCAACGCCTCGCTCACGCCCGCGATCATGCCGACCTGGTTATCCCCACCGACGCGCTAACCCTCGATGAGGTGGAAGCGCAGGCGAGAGCGATGCTGGGGGCGCAAGCAGTACGACCAAGGCCATCACCTTCGCACCCGCCCAGTGCGGCAAAGTCGCTGTCCCGCCCTGTACGCCTGCGCTTTGAGACGCGGGCCGCAGTAGTCGGCGACATTGACGCGTTGGCCGAGTTGCTGGGTCTGCCTGCTGACGACGCGCTGACCCATAACTGCGCCGTGGCGGTGGCGACCGACACGCCAAAGGCCAACCTCTACGCCGAGTACGACGGCGAGATTATCGGCGCGATTGGCTGGGACGAGCCGAACCCCGACAATGTGGTGGAGATCGCAACCCCTCGCCTGAACGCTAGCGGTTATAGCGAACGGGCGGTGCGATCACGGCTAATCCGCGCCCTACCCGGTCTGGTTGATGAGCAGGTGCTCGGCTTGCGCTATGTCGTCAGTCTAAACGCGCTCATCGGTGAAGCAGGCGAGACGATCAGGGCTGCGCTCGACGAGTTCAAGGCGGTCGGCTACCAGTTCGCCGCCCACAAGCTGAGGCTGGGCAAGGAAGCGCCCAACCCAGGCGAACCAATCGCGGTGATTCTTGATCAGGCTGATTGGTCCTCGCGGCGGCGGTATGAGCAATGCGGCTACGCAGTCGCCGATGAGCTTGATTATTACGAAACGGCAGTGCATCCCAGCGGCTTCTCGCTGGAGGACTATCTGCGGCAGGCAGAATAATACCAATTATTTAAGGAGACGCTATTGATTGGGCCAGGGTGAACAACGGTTCGCCCCTACTGAATTATAGCGTTGCCTGGACGAATTAGTATAATATGGGTTAATATCAAACTGCTCTCGATGTCGAGACCAATTGTCCAGGGAGGGACAAAGCTATGACCAGCACAATCGAACCGCCAGTTGCTGCCCCGCCCCCGCACGAGCCGCTGCGGGCCTATCGTGGCACTACGCTACACAGCAAGGGCTGGCTGCAAGAAGCGCCGCTGCGGATGCTGATGAACAACCTCGACCCCGAAGTGGCCGAGCGACCGGAAGAGTTGATCGTCTACGGTGGCAGCGGCAAGGCGGCCCGCAACCACGCCTCGCTGTACAAGATTATGCAAATGCTGCGCGAGCTTGAGGCCGACGAAACCCTGCTAGTGCAGTCGGGCAAGCCGGTGGGGTGTTTCAAGACTCATCCTGATGCACCTCGCGTGCTGATTGCCAATAGCAATATCGTTCCCGCCTGGGCCACCCGCGAAGTGTTCAGCCGCCTCGAAGCCGAGGGGCTGACCATGTACGGACAGATGACTGCTGGTAGCTGGATCTACATCGGCACCCAGGGCATCCTGCAAGGCACGTATGAGACCTTCGCGCAGGCAGCACGGCAGCACTATGGCGGCAGCCTGGCAGGGCGGTTGGTGCTAACCGCAGGGCTGGGCGGCATGGGTGGGGCGCAGCCGCTGGCGGTGACGATGAACGGTGGGGTGGCAATCGTGGTCGAGGTCGACCCCAGCCACATCCAGCGGCGGCTCGACGGCGGCTATCTCGACAGCAAAGCCGACACGATTGACGAGGCGCTGGCCCTGGCCCGCGAGGCGATGCGTAAGGGCGAACCGCTCTCCATCGGGCTGCTGGGCAACGCCGCCGCCATCTACCCTGAGTTCGTCAAGCGGGGCATCAAACCCGACATGGTGACGGACCAAACCAGCGCCCACGACCCGCTGCACGGCTATATCCCGCTCGGCTACGATGTGGCGCAGGCCGCAGATCTACGCCAACGCGACCCTGAAGAGTATGTGCGACACAGTATGGCAAGCATGGCAACCCACGTGCAGGCGATGCTCGACTTGCAGAAGATGGGCTGCGTGGTCTTCGACTACGGCAACAACATCCGCCAGCAAGCGTTCAAGGAGGGGGTGGGCAACGCCTTCGACTTCCCCGGTTTCGTCCCCGCCTACATCCGCCCGCTATTCTGCGAGGGCAAGGGGCCATTCCGCTGGGCGGCGCTCAGTGGCAACCCGGCGGACATTGCCCGAATTGATGATATGGTGCTGCGCGAGTTCGCGGACAACGAGGGTGTGGTGCGTTGGATCAAGCTGGCCCGCGAGAAGGTCAAGTTCCAGGGCTTGCCCGCCCGCATTTGCTGGCTTGGCTACGGCGAACGCGCCCGCTTCGGTGAGGTGGTCAACCACATGGTGCAGAGGGGTGAGCTGGATGCGCCGATTGTGATTGGCCGCGACCACCTCGATACCGGCAGCGTTGCCAGCCCCAACCGCGAGACCGAAGCGATGAAGGATGGCAGCGATGCGATCAGCGACTGGCCGTTGCTCAACGCGCTAATCAACGCAGTAGGTGGCGCAACCTGGGTGAGCATCCACCACGGCGGCGGGGTGGGCATCGGCTACAGCCAACACGCCGGTATGGTCATAGTCGCCGATGGCAGCGATGCGGCCTATCCCCGCCTGCAGCGGGTGTTGACCAGCGACCCGGGTATGGGCATCCTCCGCCACGCCGATGCGGGCTACGACGAGGCCATCGAAGCAGCGGAGCGGTTCGGCATCAGGATACCAATGCGCGAAGAACAAGGAGAACAAGGTTGACTAACGAAGAGTACATTGCATCCATCAACGAGCAGCGAGCGCACAAGGAT
>JANXYP010000419.1 GCA_025355955.1 Chloroflexota bacterium | reverse complement strand
TCATACAATGCGACTGGCATAAAAGGGTGTGCGCCGCTTGCTTGCACCCCAACTAGGGCGGGCCACCGCCCGCCCCTACGTCTACCAATAACTCGTAGTATTACAGCCTCAGTTGGCACAATTGAGCCGGAATGGTGTAGGGGCGAATCGCATACGCCCTGTTGCCCAGCGTCTAGGCCAATCGTAACTACCGCACCTTGCCTGGCAACTGAGGCTGTAATACTAGCGCACCCAGCACAAAAGGGTGTGCGCCGCTTGCTTGCATCCCCAACCAGGGCGGGCCACCGCCCGCCCCTACGTTTACCAATAATTCCTAACCCACCCAGCATAAGGGTGTGCATCACTTGCTTGCATACCGAACCAGGGCGGGCCACCGCCTGCCTCTACGCTTGCTTTGTAAGAACGTGAGGCGCATCCAGCATAAAAACAGAGCGTGCTAAAAGCACGCTCTGACTAAATGACGAAATGATCGATGTGGTTGCCGTGGCATGGCTATATACTACCAAATAGCCGAGGCGACACTATAGTTCTGTAGGGGCGAACAACGGTTCGCCATGCCTCAACCTATAGCGGTATCACCGCTATAGGTATACGATGGGCAATGGCGCAGCAACATTCTCCCTACTGGGACAGTGTCGATGCTCCTCCGGCTCGCTTAAGGAGTGGGCGTGCCTGCCACCACCGTGATTGCCGTCGCCATTCCTTTGCCGTCGGCAGAGCCGTGATACTTGCAGTAGATGGTGAAGACACCGGGGGTGGTGAAGGTGTGGCTGAAGGTCGCACCCGCAGCCATATCGCCGCTGTCCCAGCTACCACTGGCTGCTGTTGCTGTGTGGGTGCGCGCTCCCTTGTTCACGAACATGATGGTATCGCCAGCGTTGATGGTGATGTCAGTGGCTGAGAAGTGATTGTCGAGTTCCTCTACCGTCATCGGCACGGTAGTGATTGTAATCTGCTGCATCACGATATTGCTATTGATGATGACGGGCGCATCGGGGCCGGGGAACTCGTAGGTGCCAATTATGCCCGCATCAATGTGCAACATCGGCCATACCTTGTCGCCCGCCTTGGTCGCAGGGCTAACCTGTACCATCACGTTGTCGTTGTCGCCTTCCTTAACTGCGGTATGACCGAGTTGTGAACCCGGCTTGTTGTCGGCGGTGTTGGCGTGAATGGCGATGAAGCTATTCTGGTTGGCGTGGATGTGCTTGACGATAACTGTGCTGCCCGCAGGCTGATCGGCGGCAGCCACGCTGTCGGGCGCGCCAGTCATGAAACCACCAGTCATCACCTTCGTCGCAGTCATGCTCATAGCCACAGTGGGGGTCATATTAGCCATTGTGGTTGGCGAAGCGGCACCGGACGAACCGGCGCTTGCGCCTTGCACCACCGTAATTGTCCCAGCCATCCCTGAGCCACTGGCCGCGCCGTGATACTTGCAGTAATAGATAATCTTGCCAGGCTGGCTGAACTTCTGACTGAAGCTTTGGCCTGCATCCAGGTTGCCGGAATCGAAGCTGCCATCGCTGGCCTGGGCGGTATGGGCCACTGCGCCTTTGTTCACGAAGTTGATGGTACCACCGACATTAATGGTAATGTCTTTGGGGGTAAACTGGAAATCCTCCACATTCACAGTCACAGTCGCGCCCTGCCCAGCGGCTGCGGCGGTGGTCGGGGTCGCGTTAGTCCCTCCGGTCGAGCTAGCGTTGGCTGCAGTCACGGTGATGGTACCGGCCATGCCCTTGCCCGCAGCAGTGCCGTGGAACTTGCAATAGTAGGCGACCTTGCCCAGGGTGGTGAAGGTGTGGCTATAGCTCCCGCCCACTTCCGTGCTGCCGGAGTCGAAGCTACCATCGCTGGCCTGAGCGGTGTGCGCCGCACCGCCTTTGTTCACGAAATTGATGGTGTCGCCGACGTTGATGGTAATGTCTTTGGGTGAGAATTGAAAGTCCTGCTCCTCGACGATTACGGTTTTGCCTTGCGCGACAGGCGAGTTCGCCGAAGTCGGTGCCGCCCCAGCGCCACTGGCGGCAGTAGGAGCGGGGGTGGCGGTGCTGTTATCTCCCCCACACGCGCTCAAGATCAGGGAAACGGTCAGTAGCATTGACAGCAGCGCTGCCAGGCGGCCAAACTTCTTCACACTTTTCTCCTTGGTCCAGGTTATAAAAACCCAACACCGCTGCCCAGCGGTAACCAGAACTTAACCCATGCGCCTGCTCGTTGTACGCACGCGAACACATTATAGCAGATTAACTGCCACGCATACAATACTTATTGCCCCAACGATCGGGCGATAGTATGCGCGTCACATTTTTGCATGGCCGACCAGGGCGAACAACGGCTCCCCATACTGAACCCTTGCTCTGCAAGAACGTGACGCACGCCACGCCCGATGGGAGCGGTTAAAACAAGAGAGGCAAAAAGCAATCTGATGATTTTTGACAACCAGATTTGGTAGTCAGCAGGGTGAGCGCAGCCCGTCCCTACCCCAACGTCGTTGCTTGCGATTAGCGTTGACGCGCTTGAAGCCGGCGTATGCCATGCCGTCCCTACCCCAACATTGTCGCTTGCGCCAGACGTTGACGCACGTGACGAGGGCGGGCCACTGCCCGCCCCTACGCTTGCCCCAATCCGTTTATCCGTTTTTACAATCCGTTGGCTAACTGTGCCAGCGCAAGTGCCATGCCGCCTCTACCCCCAGCATTGTCGCTTGCGCCTGACGTTGACGTTCATGACGAGGGCGGGCCACCGCCCGCCCCTACGCTTGCCCTAATCCGTTTATCGGTTTTTACAATCCGTTGGCTAACTGTGCCAGAGCGAGTGCCATGCGCCCCATTCACCATTCACCATTATTGCTGGTTTTCCGTTACGAGCTGCTGCCAGAGGGACTGGGCGCTGCTTTGCGCTCCTTTGTAGGTTTTGACCACCTCATCAATGCCGTTCGCGGTAGTGGCATAGAAGTCGGTGCCTCCGGACGCGCTAATCGTCTTTGCCAGCGGACCGCCTGCGACTGCAAAGGCGGGGTCAATGATGGTCACGTCCTCGTTGCCGCGCCCGCCGATTATCGAATCCTTCACCGTGTAGAAGACGAATACGTAGCTGGCCGTTTGACCGCCGCTCTGTGGCAGGGTCATCTTGACGCGGTGCAGGGCGATGCGAAAGTTGTACTGCTGCAGGGTGGTGCCGCCGGGGAATAGGACACGGGGGAAGCCGTCGCGCTGCAGCGCGGTCGCAATACTGCTGTTTGGCATGAAGGCGAGGTCGCCGGGCGCGGTCGTTTGTACCAGCAAAGTGCGGCCCGCGGTTAGAGGCGCGTTAACGTCCAGCTTATTCAGTGTGGCAATCTGACTGGCATCGAGGCCGAAGGCGGGGGCAATGTTGGCAATAGTGTCGCCCGCGCTCACGTCGTAGATAAAGTAGCGGCCCGTCTTTGCTCCTTGCTCCACCTGGGCCGTACTCAGGCCGGGCTGCTGGCCGCTGGCGGCGGGCGTAGCCGTCGGCAAGGACGGCAGTGGCGCAATACCGTTGCCGCCGTTCTGGGCGGTTACCAGTTGGTTATAGAGGTCCTGGGCGCTGCCGAGCGCGCCGCGATAGGTCTTCACCAGTTCAGGAACGCCATTCGCAGCGGTGGCGTAGGAGTCCACCCCGCCGCTGGGGTTCACCTGGCTGACCAGGGAGCCGCCCGCTACCACGAAAGCAGGGTCGACGATGCTGACATCCTCAGTGCCGCGCTGCCCCACGATCGAATCCTTCACCGTATAGAAAACCAGGATATAACCGGGGTCGGTCGCGCCACTGGCGGGCATCGCCAGCTTGACCCGATGCAGAGCGAGGCGGAAGTTGTAAGCCTGCAATATGTCGGTACCAGGGGCAAGCACTCGGGGCAGCTTGTCACCGCGCACCGCTGCGACGATCGAGTCGTTGGGCATAAAGCTGAAATCGCCCGCCAGCGAAGCCTGCACCAGCAGGGTGCGGCCAGTGGTTAGAGGCGCATTCACATCCAGATTGTTCAGTTGCGCCAGGGTGGTGACATCAAGGGCGAAGGCGGTTGCCACATTCGCAAGAGTGTCACCCGCGCTTACGTCGTAGATAAAGTATCGGCCAGTCTTCGCCCCCTGCTCCACCTCAGCCACGCTGAGGCCACTCTGCAAGGTAGTAGGCGTGCCGAGAGGGTGAATAGTCGGCTGTGGTATCGCGGTGGGGTCAGGGGCAGCCGTATCAGTCGGCAGTGCGCCGCCGGTTGTGTCGGTAGGAGCGGGCGCGGGCGCATTGGTTGGCAGATCGATCGCTACTGCCGTTGCGGTCGCGGGCAATACCGCCGCGCTGCTGGTTGGTGGGAATGCCGGATTGTCGCTGGTCGCAGTTGGAAAGCTCGCCGCGCTACCACTGGTAGAGGTCGGCAGCACCGCCGTGCTGGTCGCGCTGGGCGCAGTCGACGGGTTATCGCCGCCGCAGGCGGCCAACAGCGGGGCGCATAGCAGCAAACTGATGATCAATAGAAGGATATGCTTTCGTGAGTTGTTCACTTCAATAATCTCCTCGGTTTCAGCAAGTGTTTGTCTCAGTGCTATAACGAACGAACCGCTTGTAGGTTATACCAATAGCTTGCGGATCTGCAAGTTGGGGTCATGCTCTGCTCAGGCTAATTATACCATCGGATTAGCGGCATTGTCGCATTTGGGTGCAGTTCACCATATCGCAATTCCTGACCAGGGCGGACGCAATCCACCCCTATAGCACAAATACGTTGCAATTTGATAACTGCACCCGTCACATTAGGCAGGGGCTTCGCACTCAGCCACAGGAAACCAAGCGGCAATCCGTTTTTATCTGCTGCTCCGCTGAACCGAACCCGTTGGCTAGCCTTCCACCTAAGGAGCAGCGGCAAACGTGACAACGGTATTGTAGCATTTTGGCACATTGTTGGCGCACTTGACAAATAGCTAGCGATAGGTTAATATCAGCGGCGTAGTGACCAGTTGTGCAAGGGAATGGCCTCCCGCCCGCGCAAGACGGTCTATGCGACTACATCTACATAGACAACAGCCCCCTCCTCTGGCGGGAGTAGGTTGGGTTGCGAATTGTTGAGGTAAGTCGCGGACGGGTTAGGCCCTATTCGTAAGGAGTGATTAGCTTTGAGAGAAGAGCATAGTCGCAAGCCTGCGCTGCGTAGCGCAATCGAACTACGCCGCAGGCTGGAGAGTACCCGCAATCAGGAGCGCCGCGAACGCATTACCGACGCGGCGAACGAAGCCGAGCAGGCGCTCTATAATGTACTACGTATCAGCCCTCCTGAGTCATCTGACAAATCAGCTATCCCAATACTCACCCCGCGCAAATCGCGCCGCAGCGCAGGCCGCACCGTCATCGCCTGGCTCGATCGCAAGGCGCTCGACAATGTGCGTCGTCAGCTATCACTGCTGGTCAGCACCCCCAGCCACCACAGCCGCGCCCAAACCCGTGCCGCCAAGCAGGCGGCCAGCATCTGGGCCAGCCGCTATGCCACCCACGCGGTGGTACTCGTGCTGCTGCTGGGCATTGCGCTGATGGGCGGATTCAAGGGTCTCACCGTGCAGGCGGCCAGCGTCAGCGGCCCGCCAGCGTCCAGCAGTTACGAGAACAACTTCGGGCCGAACGACATTAGCGCCAGCTTCAACAGCTACTCCGCACTCGACGGTAACACCGCAGCCAAAGCCGATATTGCCAACCGCGCCCAGATTATCACCCGCTTCCCCGATCGGGTCAAAGGCTACACCGTACAGGCGGGTGATACTCTTACCTCGCTTACTAGCAAATTCGGCATCGATAAACCGACCCTGATGTGGGCCAACCATATCAGCGACCCCGATGCCGACCTCGCCCCCGGCGCTGCCCTAGTCGTGCTGCCGGTCAAGGGGATGTATCACACCGTCGAGGCGGGCGACACGGTTGAGAGCATCGCTGCCACTTATCAGGTCGAACCAGCGGCGATCACCAGCTATAAGTCGAACCAATTGCAGCCACCTTACACCCTCAGCGTCGGCGACGCGCTCATTGTTCCCGGTGGCAGCATCCCCGCCCGTGACCGCATCATCATATACAAGCCTCACCCAGGCGAGACGATCAACGCAGTAGCCCAGAAGTTCGGCTTGACGGTTAGCACCCTGCTACTGGTGAACCCCAGCCTCGGCGATGGCAGCAGCCTGAGTAGCGACACCTCCATAAAAGTGCCACCTATTGATGGCATCGTCCACAACGCGGTAGCGGGCGATACGATTGGCAGCATTGCCGCCTACTATGGGGTCAGCATCCAGGCGCTAGTGGACTTCGCGCCTAACCACCTGAAGGTCGGGCAGCCACTTATCCCCGACACGGTGGTGATGGTGCCAGGCGGCAGCGAACCAACCCCCACGTCGGTGCCAACCGATGTAGCGCAGCCGACTGACGCTCCCGCGATCCAGGCTACCGATGTTCCCCAGGCGGAGGCCACGGCTACGCTCAAGCCCGCACTCAGCCGCAGCCAGAAGCCGACCAGCCGCAGCAACATACGTCCTGCCACCAGTTCCAGCAGTACGACTAAGCCTGCTGCCAGCGTGGCAACAGCCACCCCCAGCGCTGCTACCAAGGCGGTAATCGCCGCCGCGAAGAGCAGGGCTAGTGGTAGTGGCTTGGCACACGGCAGCTTCATCTGGCCCGCCGCCGGGGTAATCACCCAGGGCTTCTGGGCGTGGGAGTGGGGCCATCGTCATGGCGGGCTGGACATCGCCGCCGATGCAGGCACTCCGCTGGTCGCCGCTGATGGTGGCACCGTCATCGAGGCGGGCTGGAACCCCTATGGCTTTGGTTACTGCGTGGTGATTGATCACGGCAATGGCTTCAAGACGCTCTACGGCCATATGCTCCACCATCCCAACGTATGGGTGGGTGAGGCGGTCAGTCGCGGCCAGTACATCGGCCCGATGGGCAGCACCGGCAACAGCACCGGCCCGCACGTCCACTTTGCGATTTTTTACAACGGCATCCTGCGCGACCCGCTGAATTACCTGGGTTAAACCAGACGCGGTTAAGCAACCACCCCCATCCCTGCAAAGAGATGGGGGTCGCTTTGATCCATTATCTCTGCACCTAAGACCTTGAGCATTTGTTCGCCCTGGCTCAAACGATAGCAGTGCCATCGCTAATTGGTATAAGGCAAGACGGCCACGTGAAGTGGATGCGCTATTCGCAGTATGATCCGTCCAACCCCGGTCTTCGCGTGCTTCCGTAACCCCATGTATGGTTCCGCGCTCGCTTCGATAATTCGGAGCGAGCGCGGCGCTTAGCTCTCCCCGTTGTTGCGTTTTCCCATCAGCGGTAGTGCTGAACCATATCCGCTCGTTATCTGTTCCGTGAAGCTCCAGATTGATGGAGTTTTGCGGCTTGCGCGATAGAGTAAAATGGCGTATGCACTTAGCTAAAGTAGCCCCCTTATCACCGTTCCAGGCGCCGTTTTTGTCATCTCGACTGCAGGGAGAGATCTCACACTAATCGTCGTGCGCGTTTTGTCATCTCGACCGCAGGGAGAGA
>JANXYP010000313.1 GCA_025355955.1 Chloroflexota bacterium | reverse complement strand
TACGTTTTTAGCATCGTGCAAACATCAGCATTACTGCGGCGGCGCGATGGTCACAGGCTGGTCGAGTTGGCTGAGGGTGAGGCTGAAGTTGTCGGTTTTGCGGCTGGCAACGATGCGCGTCAATACGCCGCTGCGGTTGCTGGCCCATACATCGTAGGTGGCCGCGCCACCCAGCCCCTTAGCGTCGCTGGCGAACTGGCAATGGCCGCTGGCCTCACCAACCACGCTTTGCACACCCAGAAACTTGACCTGGTTCGCGGGCGGCAGGTTGCTACTAATTTCGCCCAGCTTCGAGTTAAGGGTAAACGGCAACGCATCGGCGGGCGAGGCAATTGCCCAGCCGCCGCCACTCTTGTGGTAGGCTTTGCTACCAATGTGGATCCACTCTCCAGTAATATCGTTGCGCTCGGCGCGGCTGTCGCTAGCAGTATAGCGCCAGTTATTGCTGGTAAGGTCGGCATCGCCCTCCGCGCTAAAGCTGCCAGAGCCATTCGCTGGCCCCGGCGTGCTGGCTCCAAACCCGCTGACGGAAATAGTCTGTGTCTCGGTGTAGACGAAGTGGAAGCTCTTGACCGCCGCCAGCTTGTCCACCGCCTGATAACAAGCAGCGGCGTTAGGGGTAACCACCACCCCGCCGCTGCTTATGCCCGCCGTCGCAGTTGGTGCAGGCGAGTTGCTGATATTATCGCCTCCACAAGCAGCCAGGGCGAAGATTAGTAGGAGCAGGGACAGGGACAGTTTTGAGTTTTGAGTTTTGAGTTTTGAGTTGAACATCTTGCTGGTGATCCTCCTTCTAAATACGCAGGGGCGCACTGGTGTGCGCCCGTTTGTTCGTTATCTGCAATCTATAATCTGTAATCTGTAATTTGTAGTTAGGATCACCGCCGATGGCTCTGCTCGTAGCGATGCTTGCCCGCTTCGGTCATGCTAATGTTGACCTGCTGACGCACCCGCTGCAGGCCGACCAAACCTTCCTTCTCTAGCGCGGCGATGTCCGCCGGGTTAATGGGGCGATCCTCGATACGCCGCCCCGACTGCGCGGGCAGGAACAGCACCATCTTGCCGCCTTCGACGCGAGCGATGAAGAAGTTATAGGCATCGCGCTGATCTTCCAGCGTGCCAGCGATAAAGTCGAACAGGTCCTCCTGGGTTCTGGTCAAAGCCATAATTGCTCTCCTTTGCGTTGGGGGATGATGATACCGCGTAGCCATCCAAGCACGATTATAACCAATCCCAAGCCAATTAGCCAGCCTAGATGATACCATGCGCCCACCATCATCACCACCAGGCCGAGCAAGCGCACCGCCTCGACTGTGCGGCTCATGTAGCGGCGAATATATTGGCCGAAGGCTGACTGCTTGTTAGGTTCGAGGTTGGCGTAGCGGACCAGCAGGTAGCTGGCGATGACCGAGGGAATGACAGTGACGAGCAGGCCCCAGAGCAATTCGTGTTGCCAGAGCAGGTAGAGCGCAGGGAAAGTGCTGATGATGTCGGTGGCAAGTTTTAGCGGATGGATCTGGTGATATAGCGCTTTCTCTTCAAAGGTCATAAGCAATTTCCCCTTCGCTGCGACCACGCTGGGTGAACAACGGTTCGTCCCTACCGACAACAAAGCAACTACTCAGAAAAGGGCTAAAAAGGGCGAACCGTTGTTCGCCCCTACGCACAGTGCAGCGGGTGTGATACAAGTTATTGGGTAGCTTGTTCGCTCACTAGGGCGGGCCACCGCCCGCCCCTACGTTTACCCAATAACTCGTAACACACCCCAGTGCAGCCGCTTTTCAGCCACTTTCTCAGCACTCAAACCTCAGCACTCAGCACTCTAGCGCGGGCGGGCGATGTCTACGGTCCAGCCGCTGCCGTCGCCCGCATCTACCTTGCCGTGTTCGTTCTCGATGGCGAAGGTAAGGTTGTACTCGACGCGGATGGGGACGACGACCTCGTAGAGGCCACTTGATCCCAACGCCAGTTGCACCGGCCCTTTCGCCCCCTCGCGGCGGAGGTAGAGCTGACGGAAGCTGCCCTGCCGCCAGGGGGCAGGGTCGTAGAAGACGCGCAGGGCGTAATTGATGCGCTCGATGAACACCCGCCCGCCACGCTTGCCGCTGCCTAGCCGCTCTAGTCGTCGGTAGGTGCGTTGCGCCGCCTCACTCTTGGGGTCAAACTCAAACATGATAATGCCCGCGTGCGGCTGCTGCAGCGAATTGTAATAGCCCCACTGATCCCACTCATACTCGTGGCTGGGGTCGGGATACCAGACCTGCTCATCGTCAATGATGAACTTGTATTGCATAGGATAATCAGCGGGCCACTTAGCGCTATATACGCCGTCACGCTCACGCATCACGATCGAGCGCCCCCTATCCCAGTCGCAGAAGTCGCCCACCGCCCTCATTCGCCCAATACTATCAGCCAAAAGGATGGGGCCGAGCGCAATCGGCTGGGTCAGGCTGATGCCCTCGTCCGGCACCGTCACTGCTACCCAACACCACTGGTAGCCCGGCCTGGTGATCAGCAGATAGTATTCGCCGAGCTGCACCGGCTTAAGAGTGAAGAAGCCGTGCGGCCCGGCCTGAACGTGCAGTAGCTTGGGCAGGCGGGTGAAGCTCTGTTCGCTGTACTGCACCAGATGAACATCGCTGCCCGCCGCGTCGCCGCCGTCGTGCAGCATGATGCGACCCACGATGAAGCTCGGCTTCTCCGCCATTGCGCCCTCCTCGACAGTGTGGCAGGCAACGTGCAAGTCAGCCAGCCTCACGCTGGTCGCCCCTGCTATAGGTGAAACAAAGGTTGGGAACGGCAGTAGCTGCGCCCCGGCAGCTACCGCCTTGACGTAGATACTATACCATGCAGCCAGCGAGGATGCAAATCACATATCAACAGCGCAGCATTGTTCTTGCTACATCAGATAGTTTCGTGCTGGTGTAAATTGGGGGAACGAACAAGGGTTAGCTCCTACAGAAAGACACTTTCTCCGCAGCTAATTGGTATTTGTATGTCAAAACTTTAGGCGCTTTGTCATGGTCGGCATGGAACCGGGTGGGGTTGGCACGGCGGGGGCGCTTGGAGGTTGGTCTGTTACCCTCGCTGGTCAGTAGCAGCAGGATAACCTCGCTGCTGGCGGGGCTGGGTTTACGGGCGCGGGTGTGTCCGATACGTCGTTGCATTGTTGGCCTCCTTACTGGGTGTGCTACACTAGTTCTTACTTGCGAATATGCAACTATTATAACGACAGACTTGCGAATATGCAACCCTCTTTTTGCGAAATGGCAAGAAAGTACCATGCAGGTATTGCAAACCTGCAAGAAGTCGGCTATAATCTTGGCATGGATAAAGCAGAAGAGACAGAGCGGCGTAAGCGAATGCTGGACGAAATGGCGAAGCGGCGCGGCCAGACGGTGAAGCGCTTGCGAGAACGCAAGGGCTGGACCATGGCCGAGCTGGCGCGACGGGCGGGGGTGAGCGAGAGCTACATCTCGCGCTTCGAGTCGGGCTCGATCCCTAGCGCGGCGGCGCAGGTGGTGTCCGACCTGGCGGCAGCGCTGGAGGTAAGTGTAGACTACATTATGCACCAGGATGGCAGCCGCACCGCGCCGAACGGCAGCCCGCGCAACCCTGAGCCGGACGTAAACGACCCTGAGCTGAAGGTCTACCTCTCTAATATCGGTGGCCTGCCGGAACATGATCGTAACCTGATCAAGGGGGTCATCAAGCAGATGCTAGACCTGGAAGAGCAGCGCCGCACCGAGCGCAATCGTGGCAGAGAGAGGTAAGGCAACAATGGACGATCGCTCACGCGACACGGTTGAGTATCTGATTAGGCGCTACCGATTGCACGACCGCGTGCCAGTAAGCCTCAATACGCTTTTGCAGCACTTCACCGTTCGTGAATACGATCTTTCTCCACGCACGCTGGGATTCTCGCTGGTGATGCGCCACCAGGTACATATCGGCATTAATCGCACCCTCGACTCCGCCTCGCGGCGGCTGACGCTGGCCCACGAAAGCGGCCACCTTATCTCCTTCCACCCCGGCATGAACTACACCTGTGAACGCAACACCTGGTTTAAGATCAAACTGGAACACGAGGCCCAGATTGTCGCCGCATATTTGCTGGTGCCAAAGCTGGCGGTGATGTGCTACGGCGATCGGCTTACTGCCCAGCAACTTGCTGCCCGCCTTGATGTGCCGGTTTCGCTGGTGGATCTGCGCTGGTCGCAGGGCGTAATCAGTGGCGAAATCTAGGGTGTTCGTCGGGGTCGAGCTTCACCTAACCCTCTTTCTATGTGAGAAAGAGGGCATTTTGTTGCCCCGCTTCACTGAATCTACATCTCCTGCCCGATTGCCCCGCCAGCCAATTATGTTAACATTCCCCCACTTGCTGATGCTGATATAGAAAGGGAGCAACATGGCCGACGAATACATTGCCTCCAACAAGCAGTTGTGGGATAACTGGACCCTGCTGCACGAAAAATCGGACTTCTACGATGTGGCCGGGTTCAAGGCCGGGCGCGATACACTTAACCCGACTGAGGTCGAGGAGGTTGGCGACGTGGCGGGCAAGTCGCTGCTGCATTTGCAGTGCCACTTTGGGATGGATACGCTATCTTGGGCGCGACACGGCGCAAAAGTGACCGGCACTGACCTCTCGGAAACGGCGATTGACCTGGCCCGCGCATTGGCAAGCGAGCTGGGCATCGAGGCCAATTTTGTCTGCGCCAACCTCTACGACCTGCCTGCTGCTCTGCAAGGTCAGTTCGACATCATCTACACCAGCGGTGGGGCGCTATGGTGGCTGCCCGACATTGCTGGCTGGGGCAAGGTCATCGGCCACTTCCTCAAGCCCGGTGGGGTCTTTTACGTCCGCGATCAACATCCCGCCGCGATGGCCTTCGAGGAGGTGGATGGTCGCCTGCAGCCGCTCTACCCCTACTGGCAGCCGAGGGAGCCGCTCAAGTTCGACACGCACGGCTCCTACGCCAGCGCTGCCGATTACCACTTCGTCGAATACGGCTGGACGCACTCGCTGGGCGAGATCATCAACGCCCTGACCGCGCAGGGGCTGCACATCGAGTTCCTGCACGAGTGGCCTCACCTCTTCTTCAAGATGTTCCCCAGCATGGAGCAGGACGAGCAGGGCCACTGGTGGTTGCCAGGGCGCAGCACGTCCATCCCGATGAGCTTCTCGCTGCGGGCAGTGCGTCATTAGCAAGTTGCCAGTTTAGTATTACAGCCTCATTTGGCATATTAGCGCCTGATTGGTGTAGGGGCGAATCGCATACGCCCTGCCGCCCAGTGTTCAGGCCAATCATAATTACGGCATCTTGCCAGCCAAGTGAGGCTGTAATATTAGGGAGCAAGCTAATAGCTCGCTCTTTTGCCAGGAGTTACGCAGTTGCTACAAAGGTGAGGTCATTCTGTAGGGGCGAACAATGGTTCGCCCTGTGCCATTGCTCCTTTACGTATAACTACAGGGCAAGCAGATACGTTTTATTTATGTACGGTGCGAGATCAGCCTTGACCATATACGCTAGATAGGGTAAGATAAAGCCATGAGCAAAAGAACGATGAGAAGGAGCGCGGGTGCGCTCCTGTTGCTTGCCATTCTGTTCCAACTAATCAATGGCGATCAGCTAACCGTGGCGCAGGCGATTTCACCTGCTGCACCTGCCACCGCGGCGGACAGCAGCGTGACGACCTACTTTGCGGAGACCGGCCATAACCTGGCCTTCGGCTTCCGCGATTACTGGCAGGCGCACGACGGACTGGCGGGGTTCGGGCTACCGATTAGCGAGGAGTTTCGCCAGGTCAATGCCACCGATGGCAATGAGTACACCGTGCAATACTTCGAGCGGGCGCGTTTCGAGTATCATCCTGAGATCAGCGACCCCAACTATCAGGTCAGCCTCGGCTTCCTGGGCCGCGAGGCGGCGGTCCGTGACAACGTTAGCATGGCTAAGGCTACGCCAAAGCGGAGTAGCATTGCATACTTTGCGGCAACCGGCCACAATGTCGGCGGTGTGTTCCTGCAATACTGGCAGCAGCACGGCGGCCTCGACCGCTTTGGCTACCCCATCAGTGAATCAGTGCAGGATCAGAGCGGGCGCACCGTGCAATACTTCGAACGGGCGCGGTTCGATGCGTTTCCCGAATTGGCGGCTAGCAGCGATGATGTGCTGATTGCGCCGTTGGGCTACGACTCAATGGTGGGCAGCGGGGTGGATGTACCGAGCGGTGCGCTGGTAGAGATGTGGCCTCCGACATTGGCCGAGGGCCGTAGTATGGTGGTACGAGTCGGCGCGGCGGCGGGCGCGACGATTAGCGGCAGCTACGACGGCCACGCCGTCACCTGGCTGCGCGACGACAATCCACCCCATCCTGGCTACTGGACGCTGCTTGGCGCGCCAGCCTTCCAGGGCATCGGCGCGCACAAACTGGCTTTGACCCTGACCGAGCCGAACGGTAAGGTGCGTCATTTCAGCCGCACCGTGCAGGTTTACGCCCGCAACTTTCCCGCTCAGGATTTGCCGATTGGCTCCGACCTACAATCGCTGCTCAGTCCTGACCTGGAGGCCAGGGAGACGGCGGCAATGAACGCGGCCAGCGACGACACCGTAGCCCAGCAGCTATGGCAAGGAACGTTTCTTACCCCCTTGAGTTATTACCGGGTCACCACCGAGTTTGGGCAGCGACGCGGCTATAACGGCGCACCACCCAGCACCTACCACACCGGCATAGACATGGCCGCGCCGCAGGGTACGGTTGTGTCCGCCGCTGCCAACGGGCGGGTGGTCTTCGCTGGCACCCTGCCCGAGCGCGGCAACTGCATCGTCCTCGACCACGGCATGGGCGTACACACCGTCTACGCGCACCTCTCCTACATTGCGGTGAGCCTCGGCGACGGCGTGATCCGCGGCCAGCCCATCGGCCGGGTCGGCAGCACCGGCTTCAGCACTGGTTCGCACCTGCACTGGGAGGTGCGTGTGGGGCGCACGCCAGTGGACCCCAATGAGTGGGTCAACAGGGATTTCCCGCTGGGTGATTAAAATAGCTGATCTCCATCTTGTGTAACTTTTCTAACTGTGATACAATAGCAATAACCAAACCTTTATATCACAGAAGAGAAGCCCATGCTCGATCCTGTCGCCACCAGACGACCCACCGCGTCGCTATTGCTTAAGTTCCTGCTGCTCCTGCTGCTGGTTATTGTTCCCATCTCCGCGCTGGTCGGCATCTTCAATTATCAACAGGCCGGAGGGCTGCTCAAGGACAAGGTGCAGAATGACCAGCGGTTGTGGGTGGTTTCCCAACGCGATGCGCTTGCAGCCGAGCTAATTCAAGAAGGGGAGCGGCTGGAAGAGCTGGGCAATGTGGATCTCGTCCATAGCAGCCTGCAGTTCGCCTCCGCCAGTGGCGATATCATCACCGACACCGCCGCGCTGTGGCAGAGTTCCGACGAGAACGGGGTGCTGCGCTACAGCTACGTCAGTAACCATGTCAGCCAGAGTCTATCCGACTACCGTCAGCGCTTCCCTAACCGCGCTTTCGCCCTGCTTGCCAGCCCCAGTGGCGCGTTGGTGGGCGTAACCACCCTGCGCTGGCCGGAGTACAATCTGCGTAAGTTCGCCTGGTGGCCGCACACAAGTAGTCCTACCGCGATTGCCATGCCGATTAGCTATACCGATCCACAAAACATCGCCAATGTTGGGGATAACCTCATCCTCATCATCGTCGCGGTGCCAGATCCCCAGCAAGCGGGACGCGCCGCTGGCTACCTCGTGATCGGCCTCAGCACCGAGCAGATTGCCACTCCCATACTAACCAGTGGCGACCTCGCAGTTGGTGAACGCACCTGGCTGGTCAACAAGGATGGCGCTGCGCTGGCATTGTACGAAATAACCAATCAGACAGCCGGTAGAGCGCCGCAGATCAGTACCAGCAGCAGCGTCAAAAGCCTACCCCAGTCGTGGTTTGACCAGATCAAAAACAACCCTACCGCTACTGGTAGCAGCTTCGAAGCAAAGCAAGATGGCGGCAATGAGTCAAGCGTATTTTCGTACGCACAGCTGCAACGCAGCGTGGGCTATGCCCAGAACGACCCCGCCGTCATTGAGGCGGTCAACCAGCTAGACTGGGAGGTGGTGCGTTCCGCGCCACAGAGCATCGCCTACGCCACCCTTAACAGCCAGTTGATTACGCTGGTCGCTGGCACCGCGCTTACCTTCATTGCTATCTTTGTCGTGGTGTTGTTGACGGTCGGTTTCCTGCTGCTGCGCCCCATCCGCTACATGGATCGGGCGATGGGCGAGGTGGCGCATGGCGATTTTAGCGCCCGTGTGCCGGGCGGCGGCGGCGACGAGCTGGGGCGGCTGGGGCAACGCTTCAACCAGATGATCGGCGACCTGGATACCCTATTGCAGGAGCGCGAACGCAACCAACGTGAACAGCAGCTGGTCAGCGAACGGCTGCAAAGCTCGGCCAGCGAGTTGCAGGGCAGCGTAGCGCAGCAGAAGGAGTTCGCGGTGCAGCAGGCCACCGCGCTAGCGGAGATCTCCGCCACCTTTGGGCAACTGAGCCGCTCGGCCACCCGCATCGCCCAATCCAGCCAGCAGGTTGCAGAAGCCGCCGATGTGCTGAAGGACGAACAGCACGAGGGCGATTTGGCGCTGCAGCAAACTCAGGCGGTGCTGGGCCGCTTGCGTGAGGATAGTGAGAGCCTGGAGGTAATCGCCGATAGCCTGACCCGTAGCTCCACCGCGATTAGCAATGTAATGGAGGAGCTAAACAACATCGCCGACGAGACCAAGCTGCTGGCGCTCAACGCGGCGATCGAGGCAGGCGGTGCGGGCGCGGCAGGCCTCCGCTTTGCGGTCATCGCCAGTGAAGTGCAGGCGCTAGCCGATCAGTCAAACACCGCCTCCGAAGCGGCGCAGCAATCGCTCACCGAAGTGCAGGAAAATATCAGCGTGGCGGTCGCTTCAATCCAGCGTGAACTGCAGGCCATCGGCGAGGGGGTACAGCATAGCGCACGGCTGGAGTCGCTGATGCACACCATCTCCGACACCATCACCAAGCTGAACCAGTCGGCGGGCATCATTCAACAGGACACCAAGCAGCAACGCGAGGGCAGTATCAATGCTGCTGGCACCATTGAGTCGCTGGCAAGCGCCAGTCAGCAACTCGCCCAGCGCAGCACCGTGATCACCAACGAGGCGGTCGAACTCAGCAGCCTGGCAAAGCGGCTTAATCTGGCCGCCAGCCAAAATGGGCAGAAGAACGGGGCATTAGACAACTAGATTACTCCAGAGCGAGTGCAACCAATTATTTCACCGTCATACTATAAGGAGATAGCCCAATGCTTACCCGTCGCCCGCCCTACAATCCTATGCGGATGCTCGGTTTGTCTGCCCTTATCCTCGCCCTGCTGCTGACCGCTTGCGACAGCCAGAGCAACGCCAGCCAGAGTGGGGCAATTACCATCGCTGGCCTCTACAACATCAGCGGCGCGATGAGCAGCCTCGATCAGCCCGCGCAGAACGGCGCGCTGCTTGCAGTCAAGGAGATCAACGACAATGGCGGCATCAACGGGCGGCAGATCCGCTTCGTTATCCGCGATGGCAAGACCGACCCTGCCACTGTCCAGCAAGTAACCAGTGATGTGCTGAATCAGGAGCATCCCGTCGCCATCGCTGGCTTCGGTGACACTGATTCGGTGCTTGCCAGTGCGCCGCTAGCGCAGAAAGCTGGCATTCCGTTCATCACGGACGGAGCAACCTCACCACACCTACCTGGCACCATCGGCAACATGATGTTTCTTGCCTGCTTCGGCGACAACGTGCAGGCGGCGGCGGGCGCAGAGTTCATGTACAACAACCTGAAGGCCCGCAAAATCGCCATTATCTACGACAAAGGCACTGAATATACCCGCCTGCTGGCTGGATACTTCAAGGATCGCTGGACCCAACTGGCAAGCAATGCGTCGGTGCTGTCGGAGGACACTTATCAGTTCAAGGACACCGACTACAGCGTTCAGATTGCCCACGTCCAACATTTGCCAACTGCGCCCGATGCCCTCTACATCGCGGCGATGCCTGATGACATAACTACCATCCTCAAGCAATTGCGCGCCGCGCACATCATGCTGCCGGTAATCGGCGGCGACGGCTACGATACGCCCGACCTACTCACCATCGGCAATGCCTCGGACAACGTCTACTATAGCACCCACGCACTGGTTGGCTCACCGCAGTCGAGCGATGCGCTCAAGAAATTTGCCGCTAGATACAAGACAGCCTACAATCAGGATGCCAGCGCCTTCTCCGCACTTGGCTACGACACCATCATGCTGCTGGCTGACGCGATCAAGCGGGCGGGCAGCAGCGACCCGGCGGCAATCCAGAAAGCGCTGGCCCAAACCACCAACTTCCCAGGCCTCACTGGCAGCATCAGCTTCACCGCAGACAGCCATGTACCGCAGAAGGATGTAACCATCCTGGCGGTGAAAGGCAGCCAGATCACCCTGGGGGCGCAGGTCAAGCCCAGCGTAATACCGGCACCTTGAGGTTATACCAATTAGCGAGGGTGCCGCTATAGATTGAACCAGGGCGAACAACGGTTCGCCCGTACAGAACTATAGCATCGCTTCGGCTAATTGGTATTACTCCCCGTAAGGCACCCACACGTTCTTCACCTGGGTGGCTTCGCGCAGAAACTCCTCGCCTTCGCCTTGCGCTGCGTCCCGCCAGTCGCGCTGGTGGCCGTAGCTGACCCAGGTGCGCTTCATATTGCTGGCCGACTCGTACTCCACCATCTTACTGCCCGCCGCGCTGCCGAAGTACCACACGCCGTCCACATCCTCATGCTCGGCCAACACCTTTGCCAGCGCCTCGCGGGGGCCGGTCACGATGTTGACTACCCCGGCGGGCAGGTCGGAGGTCTCCAGCACCTGGTAGAAGTCGGTGGCGCTGAGGGGGTGGGCCTGCGACGGCACCACCACCACGGTGTTGCCCATCGCAATCGCGGGCGCGATCATCGAAACGAACGCCAACAACGGTGCATCATCGGGGCAGGCCAGGCCCAGCACACCGATGGCCTCATTCATCGCCAGGGTCACGTTGCGCGACGGGGTGGAGTGGACGCGGCCATCGTACTTGTCGGCCCAGGCGGCATAGGTGAACAGGCGGCTGATGCTGGCTTCCACCTCGGCACGGGTATCGGCATCACTTACGCCGGTTTGTTGCTGCAGGCGGCGGGCAAACTCGTCGGCGCGCACCGCCAGGTTCTCGGCGATATAGTAGAGGATCTGCGCCTTGTTGTGGCCGTAGGTGTTGGCCCAGCCCTCGGCGGCGTGCGCCGCTTCCACCGCGTTGCGAATGTCCTTGCGGTTGCCCTCGCCTACCTCACCAATCTGCTCACCTTTAGGGTTATGTACCGTCATACTGTAGCCACTATCGGGCCGCGCCTGCTTGCCGCCGATGAACATCTTGGGAGTGCGATCTATCTGGTAGTTTTGAGTTTTGAGTTTTGAGTTTTGAGTTGTATGACCGTTGGCACGACCATTCTGACTGGCATGGACGCGGCTGGGTTTCTCTTCAACCTCATCGGTGGCTGCGCCGGATTGCTCCCAGGTGGGGCGGATGTATTCGTAGAGACCCTCCTTGCCGCCCTCGCGGCCAAAGCCGGACTCGCGGTAGCCGCCGAAGCCGCTGGCGGCATCGAACTGGTTGGTGCAGTTGACCCATACGCTGCCCGCCTTGATGCGCCTCGCCACGTCGAGTGCCAGATTGATGTTCTCGCTCCACACGCTGGCGGCCAGCCCGTAGCGGGTGTTGTTCGCCAGCGCCACTGCCTCCGCCGGAGTGCGGAAGCTCATGCTCACCAGCACCGGGCCAAATATCTCCACCTGCGCGATAGTCGTCGCGGGCGAAACGTTGGTGAACAGGGTTGGGGGGTAGAAGCTACCCTCGGTGGGACACGACCACGAGGGCTGCCACACGGTTGCGCCCTCGTCCACGCCGATCTTGACCAGGCGGGTAATCTCCTGCAACTGGGTGGGCGAAACGATCGCGCCGATGTCCATCGCCTTGTCCAGCGGGTCGCCGATGCGTAGCTTCTCCATCCGCGCCTTCAGCTTCTCGGTTAGCTTATCGGCAATCGTCTCTTGCACCAGCAGGCGCGAACCGGCGCAGCAGACCTGCCCCTGGTTGAACCAAATCGCGTCCACCGTGCCTTCCACCACGCTATCGAGGTCGGCATCGTCGAAGACCACGAAAGGCGACTTCCCCCCAAGTTCCAGCGATAGCTTCTTGCCGGTGCCAGCGGTCCGCCGCCGCAGGTGGCGGCCTACATCGGTGCTGCCGGTGAAGGCGATTTTGTCAACGTCGGGGTGATTGACCAGCGCCTCACCCGCCGTACCCGCCTCGCCAGTGATGATGTTGACCACCCCGGCGGGCAGCCCCACCTCGCGGCAGATTTCAGCGAAGGCAAGGGCGGTCAATGGTGTGTAGCGGGCAGGCTTCAGCACCACCGTGTTGCCCATCGCCAGCGCGGGCGCGATCTTCCAGGCCAGCATCAGCATAGGAAAGTTCCAGGGGATAATCTGTCCGACTACGCCTAGCGGCTGATAGCCCTTCAGCTCGCTTGCCATCAGTTGCGCCCAGCCCGCGTAGTAGTAGAAGTGGCGGGCCACAAGGGGAATGTCAATGTCGCGGGTCTCGCGGATGGTCTTGCCGTTATCCAACGTCTCCAGCACGGCCAACAGGCGTGAGTGCTTCTGCACGTGGCGGGCGATGGCATACATATAGCGGGCGCGAACATGACCGGGCGTGGCGCTCCATGACGGGAACGCCGCCCGCGCCGCTGCCACTGCCCTATCCACATCCTCTTTGGTCGCCTGCCCGATTTTCGCCAGCGATTTGTCGGTGGCCGGGTTGGCGCTGTCGGTATAAGTGCCGCCCCCAGGCGCAACCCACTCGCCACCAATGAACAGGCCGAACGGCTGATGCGCGGCAATCCAGTCCAACGCCGGTTTAGCCGACTCCGGCGCGGGGCCATATTCCATCGTCTCAAAGATCTGCGCCACCTTGCTGGGTGGTCGCGCTGCGGTTGCAGTCATCTTACAATCCCTCCGTTTCCTGCCAGCTTCCGCGCACCTCAGCAAAGAGGCGTGAGTAGCGCGCAAGGCGCTCCATTGGCTCGTTCATGGTGGTCGCTTCCTTCTTGCGCCCGGCGACCTTTAGCTCCTGCTGCAGCTCGGCAAGAAGCTCATAAGCCTCGCCCAGCTTCTCCTCGATCGCCTGCAACTGCTCGGCCCACTTTTCGGTTTCTTCCATTAGCTCTCCTCATCCTTGAACAGTCCGTTGGCTGGCAGTCCCGGCATTGACGTTTGGCAAGTTCTCCCCTCACCAACCTCTCCCCGCTGGGGAGAGGCTTTTTGCTTTCGTTGCCCTCTATGGGCATTGATGGCGCTTTCACCTGGGCGGGTAGCCGCTCGCCCCTACACCAACATTGGGCGTATGCCATGCGCCCCTTCGTCAAGACGCTTGCTTCCGTTTGTCCGTTTGTCCGTTGAACAGTCCGTTGGCTGGCAGTCCCGGCATTGACGTTTGGCAAGTTCTCCCCTCGCCAAACCTACCCACAGGGAACCCCACAAGGGGGTTTCCCCGCTGGGGAGAGGCTTTTTGCTTTCGTAGCTTGCGATAGGCAGTGATGCGCTGCACGGACCCGCCCCCAACCCCTCCCGGCGGGAGGGGAGTAAAAGCAGTCACTCACTCAGCACTCAGCACTCAGCACTCAGCACTCAGCACTGGTCAGACCATCGGCTGATGGTAGGCCGCCGAGTAGTGGCCGGTGACGAAGTATTCGAGTTGGCGTTCGATGTCGGTGAGCAGGCCGGACGCGCCGATGCGGAACAGGTTGGGGCGCAGCCAGTCGTCGCCTAGCTCCTCTTTCATCAGGATCAGCCAGTCGAGCGCGGATTTGGCGCTGCGGATGCCACCGGCGGGCTTGAAGCCGACGAGGTAGCCGCTGCGTTCCTGATACTCGCGGATGGCTCGCACCATCACCAGGCTGACTGGCAGAGTGGCATTGACGCTCTCCTTGCCGGTGGAGGTCTTGATGAAGTCGGCCCCTGCCATCATGCAGACGAACGAGGCGCGGGCAATATTACGCATGGTCGCCAGTTCGCCGGTTGCCAGGATGGTCTTCATGTGCGCCTCGCCACAGGCGGCGCGGAACGCCCGTACCTCATCGTAGAGCGCCTGCCAGTCGCCGGTCAGCACATGGGCGCGACTAATCACGATGTCTATCTCGCGTGCGCCCGCCGCCACGCTGGCCTCGATCTCGGCGATCTTCAGCGGAAGCGGGTTCTGCCCCGCTGGGAAGCCGGTGGAAACCGCCGCGACTGGAATATTCGTACCTTGCAAGGCCTCGACCGCAGTTGATACTAGGTTGTGGTAGACACACACCGCGCCGACGGTAAGGCCAAGGTTGGCGACCCCCAGCGCATCGAGCAGATCTCCGCGCACTGGCTGGCGGGCTTTGGCGCATAGGCGTAGCACGTTGCCGGGGGTATCGTCGCCCGCCAGGGTGGTCAGGTCAATGCAGGTGATCGCCCGCAGCAGCCAGGCGGCCTGCCACTCCTTCTTCACCGTGCGCCGCTTGGACAGCGTATCGGCGCGGCGCTCAATCGCGCTACGGTTGGCCTGTACCTCTTCGATGATGCCCAGGTCCAGCGGCATCCCCGCATTGCGGGCGAGGCGGTGATTATCAACCTGGGTATCCGGCCCATGGCCGTTCTGCGACACTGAAGTTGGGCGGGTTATTGCTGGCGCTGCCATCGCTCTTTCCTCCTGATTGCTTTCAATTATACACCTCAGTATACTAGTCCGCCCGACGAATTGCAACGCTGGGATAGTGCAATGGTGCAAGATAATGGGCGGCTTGCCGAGTTACCGCAGGTTGGGGGCGTTGCACTTTGTTGCAGCATCAGCCATGCTTATCGGCTGCTTATCTGCTGCCAGGTTTATAGCGCGGCCTGCCTCTGTAGCCCTGCCAGCCATCTGCGCTGCGTTCTTCGCACCCACCAACCGTACAACTGCTACTAGCGTTGACACATTGTTGCTTGCGATAAACATTGATACGCTTAACCGATCGGAGCTACGCTCCCAGCCCTCGGTAACTCGGCACGCGGCGGGTTATCGCCCACCGCTACTGCCCTTCAACACTTGTAGGTAACGATTAGCTCATGGCGAGAGATAGCTGTTATACCAAATCTGGTAGATGATGCGGTAAAATCAGCATTTTTGGCGCTGCACCAGGGCGGGCCACCGCCCGCCCCTACGCCTGCAATCCGCAGTCTGCAATCTATAATCTGCAATCTGCAATCAACCCCGGTATCCATTGGTGATTGGCAGGCGGCGGTCGCGGCCAAAGGCACGCGGGGTGATCTTGATGCCGGGCGGCGCTTGGCGGCGCTTGTACTCGGTGCGGTCTACCAGGCGGATAATGCGGCGCACCAGCTCAGGGTCGAAGCCCATCGCCTCAATCTCGGCGGGGCTGCGGTCATCCTCCACGTATGCCTGCAGGATGGGGTCGAGGGTGGCGTAGGGTGGCAGGCTGTCGGTGTCGAACTGGTCGGGGCGTAGTTCCGCGCTGGGCGGCTTGGTGATGATCGCATGGGGAATAAGCTCATGCCCGGCCAACAGGTTGCGATACTCGCATAGTTGAAACACTAGCGTCTTCGCCACATCTTTGATCACTGCGAAGCCGCCCGCCATATCGCCGTACAGCGTGCTGTAGCCAGTCGCCATCTCGCTCTTGTTGCCGGTGGTCAGCACCAGCCAGCCGTACTTGTTGCTAAGGGTCATCAGGATGTTGCCGCGAATACGCGCCTGTAGGTTTTCCTCCGCCAGGCTGAACTGGCTAGACGAATGCTTGCGGATCTCGTTCTCCACCGGCGCAACCGTCTTTATAGTAGCGATGTAGGGTTTCTCGATCGGCACAGTCAGGTACTGCAAGCCGAAATTGGCGGCAAGCAGGGCCGCATCGCTCTTGCTGTGTTCGCTGCTGAACTGCGAAGGCATTGAAACAACGGTGACGTTCTCCGCCCCCAGCGCGTCCGTAGCAATGGCGGCAACCAGGGCGCTGTCAATCCCGCCGCTGAGGCCGAGGACAATGCGGCTAAACCCATTCTTACGCACATAGTCGCGGGTACCAAGTACCAACGCGGTGTAGACTTCACCAATCGCATCGTAGAGTACGGGCGGCTGCGGCGAGGGCAGCGGTGGCTTGGGGTCATGGCTAATCGAGCCATCAGCGCCTAGTATCTCATAGTCGTCAGGCACATCGATCGATTCGACTGACATCCCTTCTAGCAACTCGCCGCGCATTAGCTTCTCCTTGCGTTGGCGGGGGTCGTGTAGGCGGGCGCGGAACACTGCGCCCATATCCAGATCCTGTACCAGCAGTTGCTCCACGAACTGGCTGGCCTCGGCCAACTTCTCGCCGCGCCCATCGAAGATGAGGCTATTACCGTCGAACACCAGTTCGTCCTGCCCCCCCACCAGGTTTACGTAGGCAAGCACCACGCCGTTATCGCTAGCGCGGGTGGCAAGCATCTTCTCGCGCCAGTCGCCCTTGCCGCGATGGTAAGGCGAGGCGTTGATGTTGACGATCAGGTGTGCGCCGTTATAAGACTGCGCCTCGGTCGGCCCGCTGGCGAACCAGATGTCTTCGCAGACGTTGAAGCCGATGCTTACCCCCCGCCAGTAGCAGATGTGCGCCTTGCGCCCGGCCTGGAAGTAGCGATCCTCGTCGAACACGCCGTAATTGGGCAGATACATCTTGTGGTAGATCGCCGCGACCTTACCATTGGCAACAAAGGCGGCGGCGTTGTACAGGTCGTCACGGGCATCCACATAGCCGACGATCACGGCAATATCCACCGCTGCAGCAGCGACCCGCTCCAGGCAGCGCAGGTTGTCGGCGATAAAGCTGGGTTTGAACAGTAGGTCTTCGGGCGGATAGCCGGTGATGGCAAGCTCAGGGAAGGCCACCAGGTCTGCGCCAACGGCGCGGGCGCGTTCGATATACTCGATGATCCTGGCGGTGTTGCCCTCCAGATCGCCGACGGTAGTGTTGATCTGGGCTAGCGCGAGGCGGAAGGGGCGCGATTCGAGCGCAGCGGGTACGTTCAAGTTGGGCATGAGGTTTGCTCCTTTGGCAAAAGTGTTATAGGCTCCCTCCCCGAAGGGAGGCAAGGATGGGAAGCGCGTGTAACGTTGCGCTTCCACATCGTGATACTAAAATCATTAGGCTGATGGCGGCTCAGGGGTGGAGGAAATGAGCATTAGCCAAATCAAGTCGATCGTTACCAATTTGAGATTGTGCATCCACTCAAAAACGGCCAGATATTGGCCCAGATGCTCCTTGTTCAGCCCGCGAAACGGTCGCACGAAATTGCGTACTCCCGTCTATAACCCTTCATTTGTATGGGCGTTTTTCAGCCTGGCGCAATTTTCATATCACCAGGATTATATGGTATTACACGCCACCCTGTGAGTAGTATCCGACAACCATTAGCATACTGACGATCGCTGCAACTATCACCAGCGCAGCCACAGTTAGGGCAATGCGGGTCAGACGATTAGCGCGAACAGGTCGGCTGGCCCGATCGCGCACGCGGCGCACCCGCAATATATCCACCAGGCTGGATGGCAAGGTGATGAGCAAAGCGGCCAGCATGGTGAAGGACAGGGCGATGGCAACGATGTTCAAGTTGATAGCTTGATAGGGGATATAGATATGGTAGGGGGTAGAGTCACTGGCGGGTGGCAGTTCATTTTGGTGTAGGAGCAGGATGAGGAGAGCGGCAGTTGCCAGCACAAACGACAATGCGGCCCAGCCGAGACTCCGCGCCGCAGCGTAGACCACTGGATCATCCTCGCCATTACGCCTTAGCAACCAGCGACGGAAGTTAGTCATCTTCTCAGGGTTGCGATTGTCTGCCATCCACTGCGGCTCTGCCTCTGGCCGGACCGATATGGTCGTAGCCGGAATTATATGGCGTTCAGCAGGATAAGGCTTGGCCTGCTCACCACCCGGCCCACGATAATCCTCGATCAGAACTGAAGTCGGTTCGGATCTCTGCTCGAAGTAAGTCTGCGGTTCGTTGGCGCTCATCTCTAGCCCTCTCTACGAATTGTGGCGCTGGCAACGCCTCTACTGCTGGCAAGTTCCTAACACCTTCGCTAACTTTATACTACGCAGTTTCGCCGCTGAGGGTTACAAGGAAATGCTTGAGCACTCCCGAAGCTTGAGCTACTAATACTGATTAGCCGAGGCGATGCTATAGTTCTGTAGAGGTGAACCGTGGTTCGCCCTGGCTCGATCTAAAGCGGCACCGCAGCTAATTGGCATTAGCCCCCAGCAGGGTTTAGGAGAGAATGGTGAAGCGCAATGATGCTTTGATAAGCACGCGGGTTTAAGTTGCTTACTTCGGCAATAAAGCGGGCCAGATTCCTCAACCCCACGTGGGGCTTTTTGCCACAGGCTACTTGACCACGATGTTGACCAGCCTACCCGCAACGTAGACGACGCTGGTGGGCGGGTTGCCCTCGATGTAGGGATGCACCTTCGCGCTGGACAGGGCAGCGGCCTTGACCGTATCCTCATCCGCCTCGGCGGGGAAGGTGAGGCGGTCGCGCACCTTGCCGTTGACCTGCACCACGATGGTCAGCTCCGGTGCGGCGATGAAGTCGGGGTTGGCGCTGGGCCACGGCTGAACGTGGATGCTGCCCTCGCCGCCCAGTTGGTGCCAGATCTCCTCGGTGATGTGCGGCGTAACCGGAGCCAGCAGCAGCAGCAGGATGGTGGCCGCCTCGCTGAAGGCGGGGGTGATGCCGTGCTTGCCCTTGTATTCGACCAGGCTGTTCAGCATCTCCATGCAAGTGCTGACGATGGTGTTGTAGTGGTAGCGCTCGATGTTGTCGCTGACCTTGACGATGGTGCGATGGGCGACGCGCAGCAGCGCCTTGCTGTCATTGTCCAGATTGGCGGCGCGATCAGCGCTTGGCCGCGCCTTCAGGTCAACGCCTTGCTCTAGCGTGGCCCACAGGCGATAGAGGAAGCGCGATGCCCCTTGCGCCCCCTGATCGCTCCACTCAACATCGTCGGCGGGCGGCCCCATGAACAGCACGTACAGGCGACCGGCATCTGCGCCCAGAGTGTCAACGAAGTCGTCAATCGGCACCACGTTGCCCTTGCTCTTGCTCATCTTCGCGCCGTCCTTGTAAACCATCCCCTGGGTGAACAGCCGCTGGAACGGCTCCTCGATGCTGACCATGCCCAGGTCGTGCAACGCCTTGGTGAAGAAACGGGCGTACATCAGATGCAGGATGGCGTGTTCGATGCCACCGATGTACTGATCCACCGCCATCCAGTAATCGGCGTAGTCGCGGCGGAAGGGTGTACCGTCGTTCTGCGCGTCGGTGTAACGCAGGAAGTACCAACTACTATCCACGAAGGTGTCCAGGGTATCGGTCTCGCGCTTGGCTGCGCCGCCGCACTGCGGGCAGGTGGTGTTGACGAAGTTGGGGTCGCGGGCCAAGGGCGACTCGCCACCCGGCTTGAAGGCAGCATCCAGCGGCAGCAGCACGGGCAGGTCGACCTCCGGCACTGGCTGCATCCCGCAAGCATCGCAATAGATGATGGGGATGGGCGCGCCCCAGTAGCGTTGACGCGAGATCAGCCAGTCGCGCAGCCGAAAGATGACCGTGCCGCGTCCGGCTCCTTGTTCTTCCAGCCATTTTATCGCTGCCTTGACGCTCTGGCCCTCGCCTTTACCAGCGGCCACGCTGTTCAGCGGGCCGGAGTTGACCATCGTACCTTCGCCCGCCCATGCTTCCGTCTCCAGCTTTGCGTCGGGGCTGCTGACCACCTCGACGATCGGTAGGCTGAACTTGTTGGCGAACTCGTAATCACGTTGGTCGTGGGCTGGCACCGCCATAATCGCGCCGGTGCCGTAGCCCATCAACACATAATCGGCTATCCAGATCGGTATCTGCTGACCGTTGACCGGATTGGTTGCGTAGCCGCCGGTCGGCACGCCGCTCTTTTCCTTGACCGTAGACATCCGCTCAATCTCGGTCTCCTTGCTGGCCTCCTGCTTATAGGCTTGCACCGCCTCGCGTTGCGCCGCGCTGGTAATCACATCCACCAGCGGATGCTCCGGTGCCAGCACCATGAAGGTTGCGCCCCACAGCGTGTCGGGACGGGTGGTAAACACTTGCACCTTTTCATCGCTGCCGACGATGGGGAAGTCCACCTCGGCCCCCTCGCTGCGGCCAATCCAGTTGCGCTGCATCGTGGCAACCCGCTCCGGCCAGTCGGGCAGCTTGTCCAGGTCGTTCAGCAGGCGGTCGGCGTAGGCGGTGATCTTGAAGAACCATTGTGACAGGTCGCGCTTGATCACCTGGGTGCCGCAGCGTTCGCAAT
>JANXYP010000359.1 GCA_025355955.1 Chloroflexota bacterium | reverse complement strand
CCATACTGCAGTCAAGAAGGGCGAGAATGACAACGTAGTAGTCAACCTCAGCCCCGCACCTGCGGCTGGCGACAAGGTATGGCCGATGCTGCACATCGATGCGGGCGTAATCGGCACCTACGAGTTCCCTGGCCCCGATGCCCCAGTCATCATCAACGGCAACATCGTGATGAAGCAAATCACCCTCACTGGCGCGATGGCGGGTATGACCCCAACGGCGATGGCGATGATGCAGCCCACCGCGCAGACCGGTGGCACGGGTAGCGGCAACCAGCCGACTATGCCAACCACTGGCGCGGACGCAAGCGGCAGCTTCTGGCTTGTCAGCATCCTCGCTGCACTGCTAATCGTCGCGGGCGGCTTGCTACTGCGCCGTCGCACTGCGTAACCTCGACATCCAGTAAGCTATACAAGAGGATGGCAACCGTATGTATGGTTGCCATCCTCTTTATCCTGCCCCAGATATTGGGGTGCAGTCCACCGTATTGCGATCTCCGACCTGGGTGAGCGCTGCCCAACCCTGCACAGCCTTAATTGCAAATTGATGAACTGTACTTCAGATATTGACGGTTATATTAGAATGACATATAATATACAGCAACAGGTGTATGGTTATTAGGCACAGCAATGATGCGAAAAAGAGGTAGAAGAATTGGATAACGAAGTGAAGGACGACGGAGCAAGGCAGCAGGACCGGGCGGGCAAACGAGTGCTGGTTGCTGATGATGATAACGGCATTCGCGGGTTGCTCTCCGAGTACCTGACCGACGAGGGCATCAGTGTAATTGAGGCCCGCAACGGGCAGGAGGTGCTGGCTGCGCTCAAGGTTGACCCGCCCGACCTGGTGGTGATGGATATACGAATGCCGGAGTTGGATGGCATCGCGGTGCTGCGCCAGAGCCAGGGCAGCGATGTGCCATTCATCGTAATGACGGCCTATGGAGGCAGCAACAGCGCTATCCAGGCAACTCAGCTTGGCGCATATGACTATATCACCAAGCCGTTCGACCTCGATGAGGTGATGTTCACCATTGACCGCCTGTTCGAGCGCCAGCGGCTAACCCGTGAGGTGCGTAGTCTGCGCGAACAGGTGGGGAAGCGCGACCCCGGCGAACGCATTATTGGCATCAGCCCAGCAATGCAGGAAGTCTACAAGATGATTGGGCGCGTCGCTGGTACCGAGAGTACCGTACTGATTAGTGGCGAAACCGGCACCGGCAAGGAACTGGTAGCCCAAACCATCCACAGCAATAGCACTTATCGCTCCGGCCCGCTAATCAAGGTCAATTGTGCGGCGCTGCCCGAAACCCTGCTGGAGAACGAACTATTCGGCCATGAGAAGGGCAGCTACACCGGCGCGACCGAGATGCGGCGCGGTCGCTTCGAGCTAGCGCACAAAGGTAGCATCTTCCTGGACGAGGTGGGTGAGATGAGCCTGAACATCCAGCGCAAATTCCTGCGCGTACTGCAGGAACGCGAGATTGAGCGGGTGGGCGGCACCGTAGCCATCAAGGTAGATACCCGTGTCATCGCCGCCACCAACCGACGGCTGGAGGACGAGGTCGCCGAAGGCCGCTTCCGCCAGGATCTATATTATCGCCTCAACGTCATTACCATACACCTGCCCCCACTACGCGAACGGAAGGAGGATATCCCCCTGCTGGTTGAACACTTCCTCGACAAGCACCGCTACAGCGATAGCGACAAACCCGCTCGCATCTCCAGCGAGGCATTGCAGATGATTGAGCAATACGTTTGGCCTGGCAACGTGCGCGAATTGGAGAACACCATCGAGCGGGCCGTAGTGATGGCCCAGGGGGGGGTACTCACCAGCCACCACATCATCTTCAGCGGGCGCAGCGAACGTAGTAAGATTGTGGATGTGGCAAGAATGTTGCGTGAACAGGCTCCTCTCCGCGCCATCATCGCCGAGGCAGAGAAACTAGCGATCATCGAGGCGCTGGAGCAGGCCAACGGCGATCGCAGCAAGGCAGCTGCCACCCTGGGCATCAATCGCCAGCAGCTATACAGCCGAATGCGTGACTATGGACTCAGCGCCTAGAACGCTGTAAACAAAGTTCTGATGTTCTCCCCTCCCACCGGGAGGGGCTGGGGGTGGGTCCGTGTAGCGCGATTCGCACCCTCCCCCTACAGCTTGCCAGGCAAGCTGCTGGAATGGGCTGGGGGTGGGTCCGTGTAGCGCGATTCGCACCCTCCCCTACCCCTCCCGATGGGAGGGGAAACAACACCCCCGCCATCAAAACTTTGTTGGTGAGGTAATAACGCCATCCAGAGTTATCTTCAAAAAAAGTTATGGCACGTTTTTTGCGCTCATCGAGTTCAGGCCCGCCATGTGTGATATACTGGCGGCTGCCTGGGAAGGTCCGACCATGATAGCGCAAAGGAAATATAATGGAACCTTCAATCAGCCCTAAAGCAAGGGAAGATAAACAACAGGCCACACCTATAGCGGACAATGCCAGCATCGCCACGCTTGTCAGCCAGATAAACAGCGATGCCGAGTTCGTAGTCGTCGCCCATTCCATTCTGCGGGCAGCGGGCCAAGTGGTGGGTGCAATCGAAGCGAAACTGCTGGCGGTGGAACAAAACACCAACCCGCTGCTGCGCGCCGCCGTCAAGTTGTCGCCACCGGCCGTCCCGTCAACGCCCGCATTGGCGGCGGGGAGCAGCAGCAGCGTTACCCACCTACGCCTGCCGGTGCGCCATGCCACCCAACTGATCGGCCTGCTCGACCTCTTCTGGGATGGTGAGCATCGCATCAGCGAAGCAGAGCAGCGCGAGCTCGACACCCTGGCAAACCTGGCCGCATTGCTCATCCAGCGTGAACAGGCGCACGCAGCGGAGGCATCAGTCGCGGCCAAAATGCGCCTGTTTGGCTTGCACAAGGAAGAGTTCGTCTACCTTGTATCCCACCAGTTGCGTACCCCACTCACTTCGATCAAGGGCTTCGCCCAGTTGCTAGGGCGGCAGCAGCAGAAAGGCAACCTGGAGGCGATCGGCCGCTACGGTACCACCATCCTGCAAGAGAGCAATCGCCTCGCCGCCATCGTCAACAACTTGATGGAGTTGTCGCACATGGAAGTGGCAATGATTGGCATCCGCTACGCGCCCTTCGCCCTCAATGAGGTGGTCGAGCAAACCGTGGCCGACATAGGGCGCAGGCAGCAGGTATCGCATCGCCTGGGCATCGATCTGCCCCCGTGCAACGGCGATCGCGTCGTGCTAAAGCAAGCGCTGGCGCTGTTGATCGGCCATGCCTTGAGGGTAGACGATCAGCTCATCAGCATTAGTACGGTGCGGGCCGACGGCCACCTGAATATTGCACTTGGCCTCACCGCCGACGATTGGCCGGAGCGGGCTAGCGATGAGGTGCAGCGCATCCACTTGGATCAGGCGGTGGATAGTACCGAGTGGCATAATCCGGCCATGTCGCTATATATGGTGAGAAATCTAACCGAGGCGATGGGCGGTAACTTCAGCCTGGAGCGGCCTGGTGAACCGCCAGCCGACCAGGCCGCGCAGTTGCGCTATGTGGTAAGCCTACCACTGGCCGGGGGCGAAGCAAGATGATGACCGAAGCTTTAGTTTAGAGCTTATCCGATAAATCGTCCGTTTTTCGTAGGGGCGAACCGTTGTTCGCCCTTTTTGGATAGGTTCTTAGTCTCTATATGTCGGTAGCCATTAGGCGGAGGGATAGCATGAGCAAGATACTGGTAGTAGATGATGAAAGTAGCATCGTCGCGCTAGTCGAAGAGAACCTGGCATTGGAAGGCTACGAAACCACTCATGCCTACTCTGGCGAGGAGGCGCTGGAACTGATGCGCCACGACCAACCCGATCTGGTGCTGCTCGATGTGATGATGCCGGGGATGGACGGTTACGAGGTGAGCCGCCAGATGCGCGCCGACCCTCAGCTCAATCACATCCCCATCATCATGCTGACCGCCCGCTCCTCCACCCCCGATAAGGTTATGGGCTACTCACGAGGGGTGGATGATTACGTCACCAAGCCGTTCGACAGCGACGAGTTGCTGGTGCGAGTGCGGGCGCAGTTGCATCACCTATACCACGAGGATGTATCCGACATCACCGGTCTGCCGGGCAGTCAGGCAGTGGAGTACGCGCTCAAGCAACGCACCGACGACACTAGTAAGCCCTGGAACATTATCTACGTCGATATCGAACGCTTCACCACCTACAACGAGAATTACAGCTTCCTCGAAGGCGACGAGCTGATCAAAGCCACCGCCCTTCTACTGCGCGAGGCGGTGCAGGAGCGCGGCAGCCCCGACGACTTCCTCGGCCATGTCGGTGGCGACAACTTCGTGGTCATCACCACTCCCGCCCGCACCGAGGGTATCTGCGAACTGGCTGCTGCCCGCTTCAACGCAATCATCCCCCAGTATTACACCGCCAGCGATCGTAACCAGGGCTACGTGCTGGCGATGAGCCACGACGGGCAGATTGAGCAAAGCCCGCTCGCCGAATTGTCCTTCGATGTGGTAGATAGCAAACCGTGATGATTGTATACCAATTAGCGGTGGTGCCGCTAAAGATTGAGGCAGGGCGAACAACGGTTCGCCCCTAATGAGTATTGACTACCATAACCCTTAATGTCGGAGAGGTAAGGGCAGGCTGCACTCGACCATTGGCACCAAGCTAAGGAAGCAGCCGCCTACATCTTGCTGATTTGTTCCTAATGGTGGTGGCTCTCTGGGGGTCTGGGGGTGCAGCCCACCGCTGTTGCCCGCCCGCTATGCTGTGCATTTGTCGCACCTTTTGCGATGGGCATTATCACTTTTTCAGCAGCTGAGGGCTGACCCCCAGACCTCCGCGCAGATGCCCAACTCTATTAACTTGATGCGAATGGGGTTGTGCTTGCCCTGCTGACTACCGCGTCTGGTGGTCAGTAATCATCAGAAAACAAACCCTCTCTTCGACTAATCGGTATTATTTGGCCTCACCCAAAGTCTGGATGGTGAACATTTTCTGATCACCCCCGCCTTCGTTGGAGCTTGCCGCCCGATGGTTGTATCAAAACTCTGGATGCGTTAAAATAGAGCTATGGGAAAAGAGCAGGCCAGCGCCGAGCTAATCAACCGCTGCCAGCAGGGTGAGCAGGCGGCGTTCGACTTGCTATACACCCGCTATCAGGGCCAGGTCTATCGCCTGGCTCTAGCGGTACTGCGTAATGTTCAGGATGCTGAGGATGTGGTGCAGGACATATTCGTGGGCCTGACTCGCTCGATCCGCACCTACGACCCCGCCCGCGGCCAGTTTGACCACTGGCTTAACCAGGTTGTGGTCAACCATTGCCGTCGCCGTCAGCAACGTAGCAGGTTGCTGTCCATCCCCCTATCGCTGCTAGGTCGCCACAACGATTTTGATGACGACCTGGAGTTTGAGCCTGCCGATCTGTCTCCCACCAGCCTGCCGGAGAACGTTGCCATCCAGCACGATTTTATGCAAACCCTTTGGCGCGAGGTCAACCACCTCAGCGATAAGCTACGCACCGTGGTGGTGTTGCGTTACTTTATGGATATGTCGTGCGCGGAGATTGCAGAAACGTTGGGTTGCAGCGAAGGCACGGTCCACTCGCGGTTGTTCACCGCCCGCCAGCGCTTGCAGCAGGCGTTGGGCAAGAGCAAGTTCACCGACTCCGCCGAAATCGGCCAGTTGCCGATTTAGGCGGAGTTTTGCCTCTAAATAATGAAGCAAAGCGACGGCGCATGACTAATAATAAGCGGAAGAGGAAAACAATTCAGGAGTAGAGGTGAGAATAATGAGCAGCAACAATCTGGATTTGCATAGCGCCGACCTGCTGGAGTCCTACCTTGATGGCAGCCTGCCCTCTAGCCAACGAAGGGAGGTAGAGCAACGCATTGCCACCGATGCCGCCTATGCCCTTGAGGTTAAGAGGCTGCGCCAGCTTGACAGTGTGCTGAAGCTGGTGGGGCGTAGCGCCCAGGCAGGCGGCACGATGCGCCCCGCCGCCCAGGCGCAGGCGCGGGCGGCGATGCACGCCGCGCTTGACGGCAAGGCTCCCGCCCGCATCGGTGGTGGGCTAAGTCTGGTCGCGCCGCTATTCGCTGCGCTGCTGATCGTGATGCTGGGAGTGCTGGTCTGGCCCGGGCTGCGCGATGCGGTAGTCAGCCAGCCCCAGGCCACGCCGGTCAGCGCTCCCACTGCCGACTTCCGCTGGGAGCAGATGAAGCCCGATCGTCTCAGTGTGCAATTCACCACTCTTAGCACCAACGCCAGCGCCCAAACCTGGCAGTTCGGCGACGGCCAGCAAAGCAACGACAAGAATCCGCTACACGTCTATGCCAAAGCGGGTGACTACAGCGTTACCATGGTGGTGAGCAACAGCCAATTCAACGCCACCAGGGTAGAGGTGATACACTTGCGATAATAGCAGAAGAGAAGCGCATATTGCGGTGGGGCGGCTGACTAGGCCGCCTCTTTGCATAGGCGGAGCAGCAGGCCAAGCAGGCGCTGGCAGTGGGGCGAAGCGGCGGCCACTTTGTGTGGATCTACCCTTGCTTCGCTATCAACAAGCAGTATCGCAAAATCATCCGGGTGCTGTCGCAAGGATGTGACGAACTTATCATATGCGTCGTTACGTGAACCGCATGGCACAATCAAGGGTTGGCGGGTACATCCATTGGCATCGAGATAGGCTCTGAAGAATACATCGAAACCATCACGATAAACACGGCGGGTTGTTTCCATGTTGCCGCCTCCCTCAACGTAGATGCGAACGTTCACCGACGATTACCACCGATATCGCCACTGGCCCAGATCATCCCCAGCCCGTAATCGCGTAGCCATTCCTTAAGGTTCTCACGATTTAGCCGCTTCATTGTCGTGGTGTTACGCTCACTGTCGCAGACGACGACTACTTCCGGCTCATCGGTAAACGCATCTACAAGCCCGGTTGCGTGAGTAGTAACAATTAGTTGGGTGCGCGTGGCTGCCTCTTGCAGCAAGCGAGCCAGCCTAAGCATCACATCTGGATGCAAGCCTAGCTCTGGCTCCTCTATACAGATTAGCGGGGGTGGACTAGGATGCAGCAGGATTGCCAGCAGGGACAGCCAATGCAGAGTACCATCAGATAGGCGGCTGGCAGGCGTAAGGTAGTCACCCTCCTCAATCTGAAGCTTTAGGCGATCATCCAACTGCCTGACCCGTAGTCCCGTGGCTTTGGGATAAAAATACCTTAGCTCACCCAGCAGCCGTGTTTGCAGATCAGCATTCATGAGTAGCTTATTTATCACCGCAGTCAGGTTGCTTGCATCCTCGGCCAGAAAATCGCTCGGTGTAGTATCAGGCCGCAGGGAGCGAGGGGCAGAGCCAGGGCTGAAGTTCCAGTTGCGATATATATAGATGTTGCGAAAATGCTGGCTGACAAAGTTAATCGTTGGCGTAAGCGAGACGCTGAGAGAGGGCGACGCAAAGGTTGGGCCATTGTACAGGGCCAGTGCCGACTCGTGAGCGTACCTACTGTTCGCCTCGCTAGGCTGCATAGTGACACTTTCGCTGAGATTGACCTTCACCTCAGCGGCATTGTGGGTAAAGTAAGTTAGCGATTGATGCTGACCGTTTGCGCCGCTGCTCTCGGTGAGTTGTTCGTCTACTACCTCAAGCTGTTACCTCGCTTCTGTAAATGACAGCTTGTACAGAAGCAACTTACCCGCGCCATTCCTCTGCAAGTTGCCTGGGTACTCGATACCTACCTCGATGGTCGCCACCGGCGTACCCGCTGCTCCTTTCCACAGCCACTCGCGCAGCCCGTCACCCTCCAGGGTTGGCTTGATTAGTTCGCGTGGCGCGGCCTGAAGCAGGCTAATGGCTTCAATCAGGTTCGACTTGCCCGATCCGTTCGCGCCAATCAGGATGTTGAGTGGCTGCAATGCCAACGGTTCGCTATCCGGCCCGAAAGAGAGCAGGTTGGTAAGTTTGATTGACTTGAGCATTAAAAACCTCGGTTCAGCGGGCATGAT
>JANXYP010000353.1 GCA_025355955.1 Chloroflexota bacterium | reverse complement strand
ACGACTACCACGACGGTGAAGCGCACCACTGCGCCCACTCGCAGCCGCAGTCGGCGCAAGGGTGGTGGGCCGGACATCCAACTCAGCCCCACCCAGCGGGTGGAGATTGTCGCGGTCATCCTGCTGGCGTTGGCGATGCTGCTAGCCTGGGCCTTGACAGGCGCAGGCGGTGCAGTTGGCGCGGTGGGGCAGGGCTTGCACGATGCGCTGGGCGCGGGCGCGTGGCTGCTGCCAGTGCTGATTGGGGCGCTGGCGGTGGTGCTGATTTATGAGGGAGGCTTCAACCGCAGCCTCAGCATTGAAACCTGGATTGGACTGGTCGTGCTGGTAGTCGCGGTACAGGGACTACTCGGCCTCTTCTCTGGCGTAGGGGGCGGCGGTGGGCTGGGCGATGGGATTAGCCATTTGCTGTCCCAGTCACTCACCGGCGTGGGCGCGTTCTTTATCCTGGTTGCCATGCTACTAATCGGACTGATCCTGGCCTTTCGCGTCTCGCTTGCGGAAGTGGCGCGTGGCTTCGCCCGCGCAGGCGCAATCTTGCTAGGCCCCTCGCCCAACAAGGACAATCAAAATCCCCTCTCAGCACAGGAGGGGGTGGGTGTGAACAGACTGCCCGCCCGCGAACCTCGCCCCACCGCCGAGCCGCACATCAGCCGCAGCGGTGCGTGGGCGAGTGGTGCAGACTTCAACCGCACGATTGCGCCGTTCGCCAACGCGCCAACCACTCCGCTGCCGCCCACTGCCCTGCCGCAGCCACCTCAGCCTTTCCCCTCCCGGCGGGAGGGGCTAGGGGTGGGTAATAAAGCCGCTGCACCTTCCGCCCCATTGACCGGCGAACAGATGCCGTTGCCGATCATGCCCAGCCCCAACCACAATCTCTGGCAATTGCCGCCCCTCACCATGCTGGACAAGGTGGAGAGCGGGCCGGTCAGTGAAACCACCAACCTCAAACGGATGCAGACCATTGTGCAGACGCTCGGTCGCTTCGGCCTGCCGGTCGAACCTGGCCCGATCAACACTGGTCCGGCGGTGACGCAGTTCCTCATTTCGCCTGGCGACCGCACCGTGGGCAGCCTGCGAGATCCACGCCTGGAGCGGGTGCGCGTCGCCAAGATCGTCTCGCTTGCTAACGACCTCGCCCTGGCCCTGGCCGCATCCAGCGTCCGCATCGAAGCGCCCGTTCCCGGCCAACCCTACCTCGGCATCGAGGTGCCGAACGAAAGCTCGGCCATCGTGGGCCTGCGCGATTTGCTGGAGAGCCAGACATTCATCAAGGCGCTGCCCAAGAGCAAGCTGCTGCTGGGGTTGGGCAAGGACACGATGGGTCGCAGCGTAGTTACCGACATGGCCCGCCTACCCCACCTGCTTATCGGCGGCTCGACTGGCAGTGGCAAGTCGGTTGCGCTCAACTCGATCATCGCTGGCTTCCTCTTTCAGCACACCCCCGACACCCTGCGGATGCTGATGATTGACCCCAAGCGGGTAGAGCTTACCAACTTCAACGGCATCCCCCACCTGCTCCGCCCGGTGGTGGTCGAACTCAAGCACGACAAGGACGATGAGGGCAGCCACGGCCCCAACAATCCCCGCCCCCTAACGGCGGTGGAGGTGCTAAAGTGGGCGTTGTGGGAGATGGAGCGGCGCTATCGCCTGTTTGCCAAGGGCCACAAAGTGGGAGAGATAAACATCGTCAGCTTCCGCAATCTGGAGCAATACCATGCCGAAGCCCGCAAGCCGGATAGCAGCATGGAGAACCTGCCTTACATCGTGATTATTATTGATGAACTGGCCGACCTGATGCTGACCGCGCCGGAGGAGGTGGAGACTGCCATCTGCCGCCTGGCGCAACTGGCTCGTGCCACCGGCATCCACCTGATCATTGCCACCCAGAGTCCCCGTGTGGACGTAGTGACCGGGCTAATCAAGGCCAACTTCCCCGCTCGCATTGCCTTCGCAGTCGCCTCGATGATTGATAGCCGCGTCATCCTTGACCAGCCGGGCGCGGAGAAGCTGCTGGGGCGCGGCGATATGCTCTATCAAGCTCCCGATGCCGACAAGCCGGTGCGACTGCAAGGCACGTTCGTCTCCGATGCCGAGACCGAGCGGGTGGTCAACTACTGGCGCAAGCTGGCGGGCGACATCGCCGAGTCGAAGGGGCTTGACCCCGCGCCAATCGCCGTTCCCAAGTGGCTGAACGACATCGAGAGCGGCGCGAACCCCGACGCACTGGACGAGCAGGAGGCCGATGAAGGGCTGTTCAAGCAGGCGGTTGCCATCGTCCGCAAGCACAACTTCGTCTCTGTCGCGCTCTTGCAGCGCCGCCTCAAGCTGGGCTACAACAAGGCATCCGCACTAATTGACCGCTTGGAGCAAGAGGGCATCGTCGGCGCATCAGATGGTGGCCGCCCCCGCCCGGTGCTGCTCACCGAGGACGATGGCGGCATGGCCGAGGTGGTTATGCCGGGGCGGGGTGTGGTGACAGATGATGGGGATGAGGAGGAGTAAGCCAACGAATTTAGACAGTTGTTAGACTTCTGTTAGATAGCACTCCGCAAAGGCAGTATTCTATTGACCGTCCATTATGGGCGGTCATATAATTTACCGCATGAAGTGCAGGGCGAGGATCAGTGCAGCGCTAGCCCTGTACCGTGAAAAACATCCCCATATCATAAAGGAGTAAATAATGAGCGAAACTAGCGTTCCCACTGTCTACGAATGGGCAGGAGGAGCACCAGCCCTGGAGCGGCTCACCACCGTTTTTTATCGCCATGTTTTGGCCGACCCGCTGCTGCGTCCCATCTTCGAGTTTATGCCTATCGATCATCCCAAGAAGGTAGCATTGTGGCTAGGAGAAGTGTTCGGCGGCCCCAAGACTTATACAGACGAACTCGGCGGCTATCATCATATGCTGGGTAAGCATCTGAATCTTGGTCTCAAAGAGGAGCAGCGCGCCCGCTGGATACAGCTGATCGCTTTCTCCGCCGACGAAGCAGGGCTACCCTCAGATCCGGAGTTTCGCTCGGCGATGATTGCCTATCTTGAGTGGGGAACCCGCATCGCCCTGGCAAACTCTCAGCCTGGCGCTAATCCCCCACCTGAAGCGCCAACCCCGCGCTGGGGCTGGGGTGAAGCGCCCCCATCACCGCCTTTTCCCAGCAGGCTAAACCCCTCTGAACCAGCTACTCAGGGTGAACATGATTGAGACCGTTACATTAAAAGGGGTGGGGGCCGATGGCCTCCACCCCCCATTCGTTAGCTACGTCGTTTAGTTGGTGCTGCCAGTGCCGGGCGTGGCGGCGGGTGCGGGAGCGGTGTTGTTGGTGCCACCGTTGTTGCTGCTGCCATTGTCGTTGTCGCTATCTGGGCCGCCGAAGCCAGGGCCGCCGCGGCCACCAAAGCCGGGGCCACCGTGACCGCGGCCACCGAAGCCGAAGCCGATGCCCGGGTGGGTGAAGGTATCGTTCTGGATGCGCTGGATGATGCTATCCTCCTGTGCCTGGGTCAGCGTGGCAGCCTTCACTGCTGTATCAAGGTCGGGCTTCACTGTGTTGATTATGGTAGTCTTGATGTCGGCAAGGGCGATGTTCTTGCTCTTGGCGAGGTCGGCGATGGTCTGGCCGTTCTGGAAGTCGGTGGTAAGCTGGGCGCTGGTCAGGCCCAACTGGGCAGCAACTGCAGCCTCCACCTTGCTCATCGTGGTGCTGCTAATCGGTCCGCCGGGGCCATCGAAGCCGTTGCCACCGAAACCGGGGCCGCCCATGCCTGGGCCATGACCGACGCCCTCGAAGCCGTAGCGACCGTTCAGAGCCATCTGGTCAATGCGCTGGTTGAGGCTATCAGCCTGGGCCTGGGTCAGCTTACCATCCTTGACCGCCTGAGTGATGGAGTCCTTAGCCGCCTGGGTCATGCTGGTGGTCAGCTTGCTCTGGCTCACGCCGAGGGTGGTGGCGAGGTTCTGCAGGTAGAGGTTGTAGTAAACGTCGGTCGGCGGCTGGGTGGTGCTGTTGCTGGTGCCGGGCGTGGCGACGGCCTGAGCGGTGGCGCTCTGGGTGGCGGCGGCGGCGGAGCCGCCAGAGGCGACGCTTGCGCCGACTACGACCAGCCCCACGATTAGCATTGCCGCTATCATCGAAGCGGCAACGATCTTGAAGTTGATGCTTTTCACTTGAGTTCTCCTTGTTGTTATCCTGCGCTGGCAGGAGGTGATTAGGTTGGTAGTTCCGACGAAGAATGGTCGCCCCCACTGCTCGACTGTACTGCACTGTGCGGCGGCGCACACATCTGTTTCTTCGCTAACTCGTTGCCTTGATGTTGTAGGTGCGGCAACTCGTTACAGTTACATTATGCGTCACCCAGCTTAAAATGGCATTACACCAGGATGAGAGTTGGGTGAAGATGAATCACTTGCCAGATCGGCCCGATCACAAACAGGCCGCCGTTGCCTCACAGCAGCGGCGGCCTGTCTGGTCTAGCGCCCAATTCACAACTCAGGGCAGACGTAATCTACTCCATCGGCATCAAAATAAGACGAAAGCTGCGGATGATCCAGTGGGTCGGGGGGTAAGCCCCCAGCGGCTCAAGTGCAATCAGGCCAATCGAATGTGGCTGCTTGCGGCTGGACCAGGCTGGAGGTGTAGCCAACCCCTGGGCATTGTGCGATTGCAAGAGCTAGGGGCTGAACCCCCAGATTAGCCTCACCTTTATGCTCTAATCGGCATAATGTTCGCTGACCTGTTTCCTTATTTTGATGTCGATGGGCGGACGCAATCCACCCTGACCTAAACTCAAAATCTGTTTACTTAGCTGGTATCAAGATCACTACCGCTGCGCCGGTCAGCTTGAAGCTGAAGCCGCCTGCCGTATCGGGGGCGAGAGTGGTGACATAGCGCATCTCATCATCGCCAGCCGCGGCAGGGTTGGCGTGAGCGTCGTCGATCAGGTAGAGGTCAAAGCGCTGCTGCGTCCAGCGCGGTGCGATGCTGAGGCGTAGGCTGCCCGCCTGCTGCGTCAGATACCAGGCCATCACCGTAGGCGCTCCGCTACTATCAGTATCAGGCGCGGCAATCGCACCCGCCAGATCGGGGTTGGGCTGGTCCACGTAGAGCCGTGCCGAGTTTAGCTGCTGGTAGACCTGCAAGGCATGGTAGATCGGCTTGCGCGTGCCGCCATTGGTCAGCAGCCCCCAACGACCCCAGAACTGGCTGCCCTCATGGAAGCCATCCTTCAACTCGAATGGTAGCGACCAGTCGAGGCCAGCCCGCTCCATTGCGTCGAGATTTGCCAACGCATTGGCGGCGGCGAACGGCAGGTCACTGCGGCTGGCGATGCTAGTGTCGCCTGGCCCACCGCTCTGCACATTCCACTCACTGACCATCGTCTCCATCTGCAGCTTCGGATAGCTGGCAAGGATAGAGCGCACCTGCTGTACCTCGGCAGTCATCTGTGCAGGGGTGGTGCCATAGTTGTGCCAATCCAGGAAGCTGCAACGTGCGTTGGTGGCATCGCAGTGGTTGGCGAAAGCGGCCAACCAACCAACTTCAAAATTAGCAGCCGCTGGCCCCCCAATCTTTACTGTTGCATCAGCCTTCACCGCGCCACGCTGCGCTGCGTCGTAGAGCAGGAAGTAATCCTGCTGCGTGCCGTGCCAGAAATCGTGCAGGTTCGGCTCGTTCCACACCTCCCAGTATTGTATCCCCCGCCTCTGCGTTACGTTGTAGTGATAGACCGTGTCGTAGACAAGCTGCTCCCACAGATCGAGGCGTGGCGCGGCTACACTGTCGCCTTGCGCGGCTCCATTGGCGGCCATGCCGGGTGGGGTGTAGCTGAGGCTGATAAGCGGCTGCGCCCCCATCGCCTGGATGTCGTTCACCACCGCGTCCAGCCCGCTCCAGTTGTAGACCAGCCTACCCTGGGCATCGAGGCTGACCACGTTGTAGTGGCTATAAATATTGTCAATACGCACCAGGCGGGCTTGTAGGCTACGCCCCGCTCCGATCACGTTGGCGAAGAAGTGGGGATCGCCACTCTCGCCGCCCTCGCTGATACCGAGTTGCAGGTGGCGCGGCGCGGCGGGCTGGTCAGTAATTCCCACTGCATACTGTGGTCCGCTGTCGGCCTTAAGCGCGTCCAGTCCCAGCAGTCCCAGGCTGACACGGTAGGCGGTTGGCAGCTCGGGATGCAGCTCGAACCGCGCCCGCTCGAACCACTGCACCACGAAGCCGTTATCCAGATACGCCTCGCTGATGGGATAGCCAAAGATGGACAGCCCACCGTGCTGCGTCCAGTAATCCTGAAAGTTAGCGCTGATGTTGTGTTGGGTGGCAGCAAAGTAGCCATTCACGGCAGCGACAACCGGTTGGAACGGCCCCTCGTCCAGCCGCAAGCCCGCCTGCTCCCGCCCCAGCAGCCCCAGGCTGACCTTATATGGATCCGCTAGTTCGGGGTGATACTCGAAGCGTTCGCGCTCGAAATACTGAGTGAGATAGCCATTCTCCTGCTGCGCTTCGGTCAACGGGTAGCCGAACAGGGTCAGCCCGCCGTGTGCGTCGTAGTAGCTGAGGAACGGCTCGGCCAGGGTATGCCCAGTCTCGGTGTAGAGCCGCGCCGTCGCGTCCGCCCGCGATGTCGCTGGTATGCCGACCAGCGTAATCACAATGATAAAGATGAAAAATGCCGCCCACTTCCCATCCCGCCAGGTTCTGACGACTACGTTGTCGCTCATATACCCACCCCCTGCGCTAAAGGCTAGTTGATTACCTGCCGCTGTGTTGATGATACAACGATTATAGCACAAGTCAGGTTGCAAGTTTTTCATTGACTATTCTCCCCAATTATGGTACGATCTTGCTGGGAAAGCAGCGCCATCACTGTCTGTTGCCCGAACAAGGAGAACCTGATACTTATGCCCGATCAGCCCACCACTCCCACCAACCCGCTCAGTAACTTTTCCGCCGATGCGCTGCGCTGCTACAATGCGGCGAAGGATGCCGCCTGGCGGCTGCACAGCGTTAGCCTGAACACGTCGCACCTGCTAATCGGCTGCCTGGTGGCAGGCCCGAGCCTGCCCCTACCTGACTTTGAGCCGAGCAAGCAGCAGTCCGCCCTTGCTACCGATCTGCTAGCGGCTGCCGCCAACGGCCAGCCTACCGATCTGCCCGCCGACAGGACCAGGCTGAAGCCCACCGCTGCACTGCGCGCCGCTTTGGAGCAGGCTAACAAGCTCGCTGCTCCCAATGCGGTCGAGCCGCGCCAATTGCTGATCGCCACCCTTGCCAACCTCGAACCGGCTGCCGCCAACTTGCTGGAGGGGTTGAATCTGCACCCCGACGTGTGGCTGGCCCACTTGCAGACCAACCCACCTGGCCTGCCTGCGCCCGATCCGCGTGCCGCGCAGCAGCAGAAGCTGAACCAGATAGCGACACCGCATCTGGAAAAGTTCACCCGCGACCTGACCAAGATGGCGAAGGACGGCAAGCTCGGCCCAATCGTGGGCCGCGACAAGGAAATCAAGGCGGTCATCGAGGTACTGTGCAAGCTGAACAAGAACAATCCGGCGCTGATCGGCGAACCGGGCGTGGGTAAGACCGCGATCGTGGAAGGTTTGGCGATCCGCATCTCCGATGGTGATGTGCCACCACAGATCCAGAACCGCCGCGTGGTTTCGCTGGACATGGCCGCGCTGATTGCGGGAGCGCAGTATCGCGGCGAGTTCGAGGAGCGGCTTAAGGGAGTGCTGACCGACACGATGGCGGTGCGGGCCATCCTGTTCATTGACGAGTTGCACACCCTGATCGGCGCGGGCAGCGCGGAAGGCACCCTCGATGCCGCCAACATCCTCAAGCCGCCGCTGGCAAGGGGCGAGATCAGCTGCATCGGCGCAACCACCGCGCACGAGTATCGCAAGTACATCGAGCGCGACGGCGCGTTGGAGCGCCGCTTCCAGCCGTTGACCGTGGCCGAACCCAGCCCCGAAGCGACCGTCACCATCCTCGAATCGTTGCGCCCCCGCCTTGAAGCTTACCACAACCTGAAGATCAGCGACTCCGACATCAAGACGGCGGTGGAACTGGGTCGCAAGTACCTACGTAACCGCTACTTCCCCGACAAGGCAATTGACATCCTGCAAACCGCCGCCGCTCGTGCCGAGATCGCTGAGTACGAGCGCAGCCGCCCCAATGCGGTTCTCAGCGGCAAGCGCTCCGGCTTGAAGGTGGGCGACTATCTACTCGCCGTGGTCAGCGAAATGACCAACCTGCCGCTCGACAGCTTCGACGATGAGCAGAACGCCCGCTTTGCCGAGATGGAAGCGATCCTCAGCCAGCGGGTTATTGGTCAGGATGATGTGATCAGCCGCGTCGCCAACGCCATCCGCCTGACCAAGCGCCGCCTCGACATCAATCCGATGCGCCCCGATGGTGTGTTCCTGTTCATGGGGCCGCCAGGGGTGGGCAAGACCGAACTGGCGAAGGCGGTTGCCGATTTCCTGTTCGGCGATGAGAACCGCATCATCCGTCTGGATATGAGCGAGTTCAACGACGAATTCACTATCTCCCGTCTGATTGGTTCACCACCCGGCTATGTCGGCTACGAGGAGGGCGGCCAGCTTACCGAGAAGCTCCGCCGCCAGCCCTTCAGCGTAATCCTACTCGACGAGATCGAACGCGCCCACCCCCAGGTGCAGAGCATCTTCCTACAGATATTCGACGATGGTCGCCTCACCGACGGCCAGGGACGTACCGTCTACTTCAGCGATGCTACCATCATTATGACCTCCAACGTGGGCAGCGAACTCGCCACCCGAGGCAACTTCGGCTTCAAGTCGGGCGGGCGGCAGGAGGCGCACAGCAAGGGCGCGGAAGTGGACATCAAGGATGTGTACTCCGAGGCCCGCAAGTATTTTTCGCTGGAGATGCTTAACCGTGTGGACGAGGTGTTGCTGTTCAAGCCGCTCACCCGCGAGGTGGCGCTACGTATCTGCCAGCAGAAGCTGGACAAGCTGATTACCCAGCGCTTCATCCCCGAAGGCATCCACCTCACCGTCGGCGATGGGGTGGTGAATTACATTGTCAGCAAGGGCTTCAGCCCACAGCAAGGGGCGCGGCAGCTTGAACGCACCATTGACGAACTGTTGATCGGCCCCATTGCCCGCCGCCTGTTCTCAAAGGAATACAGCGGCACCACCAACCTGCGTATTGAAGTGGGTGAAAGCGGTCTGCTCTTCAGTGTGCCAGATGCCGCCAGCCCGCAGCCAAAGGATGTGCTGGTTGTGGAGAACGCATGAACCACGAACAACGCCTGGCCCTCGCTCACGACCTCACCCAGCGCATCCTCGCCAGATACGGCGAAGAGGTGCTGGGAGTTGCCATCTACGGCTCGGTGGCTCGCAACGAAGATAGTCAATACTCGGATCTGGAGATGAAGGTAGTTACCAGCAACGCGGTAGCGGAAAGCGATGTCGAGTACGTTCACAGCAGCGGTGCGAAAGTAGAAATTAACTATGAGCCGGAGGATATTTACCTGCACAATGCTGGCACAGTGGGCGACCACTGGTGGCACACCGCTGGGCAGTATCGCAACCAGCTAATTACCTTTCGGCGCGACGACAGTAACATATTCGCCCGCGCCAGCGTTGTCGCCCAAGAGTTGCTTCATGACGAGGCACCGTTCAAGGCGCGGATGGCGCAGCTTATCGTCGATAATCTGTACGAATTGATGAACAAGATACGCGGCGCGTGGCAGCGACGTGATGAGAGTAACCTGCGCTGGTGGGCGCACGATTTCGTCTATGATACGGCCTGTTACCTTGCGCTGGCAAATCGCGTATACTTTATCACCAGCGGTACCATATGGCAGCAGGTGCTAGAGTTCTCCATCCTCACCGAAGGGTTCGCGGACGAACTGACATTGCTGGCTGGGTTCGAGCAAGGCAGCCTCGCGGCCGTTTATCGCGCCGCTGAGGAGTTGTGGGCCAATATCCAGCAGTTGGCTGTGCAGCAGGGTATCATCTGGGTATCCGACGAGTGGCTGGTTTAGGGTGTTGATACGTCGCCCTAATTAACTGCTGTGAGGGTGGGTTGCCCTCACCCTGAACAATTAAAGGGAGGATTAAAGCAAATGGCTCGTGAAGGTGATGCCTCACCAGAGGATATGGAGCGATTCTTCCAACAGATCGGCTGGACCGCCGCCCGCGTCGGTGATGCCGATTGGGAGGTGCGCTATCGCGGTGATGTGCGCGATTGGATCTTCTACGTGCGTATGACCGAATACTGGGTTTTCTTCTACGCTACTGTGCTGAACAAGATCAAGGACGACTGTCGCCTCAATGTCTACGAACACATCGGCCTACTCAACTACAAGGTCAGCCTGGCGAAGTACAGCATCAACGCCACCATGGGCATCAGTCTCGGAGTGGAACTGCCCCGCGAGAACCTCACATTCGCTAGCATGGTCAACGACGCGCTGGCCGCCCTTTCGATCAACGCCGACGAGCAGTACCTTGAGCTGGTCAACCTTGCCAACGACCCTGCTCGCGTCTCCTCGCTACACACCCAGCGTGAGGCAGAGGCGGCGGCAGCAGCCGCCAGTTTGGCAACCGCTGCTCCTAACCCCCCCACCCCTGCAGAGGATACGGATGTGGATTGGAGCGCCAGCAGTGACGAAAACGTGATGACATCCAGCGGTGAAGCTACCCCACCAACCCTTGCTGGGGCTGTGCCACCAACCTCCGCAGCCATCCCACCGAGCAGTCCCACCCCCAGCGTATAAGGAGAGCAGCCATGCCAGACGCAAGCCGCGAAGATATTGAAGGATTTTTTGGCTCTGCCAGTTGGAGCTACCACCGGCTCGAGGGAGATGACTGGGAGACGCGCTACAGCGGCACCCATACCAACCAGGTTATCACCGTGCGTATGAGCCAGTATTGGGTATACTTCTACGCTACGCTGATAAATCGCATTGATGAAGCCTGCCGCAGCAAGATGTACGAGCATATGGCGATGCTCAACTACAAGGTCAGCTTCGGCAAGTTCTCGATTGACAAGAGCAACCGCCTCTGCCTCGGTGTGGAGGTGCCACGTGAGAATCTGCAATCGTCGGTGTTCAAGGACGCGCTCAACGCCCTCAGCTACCTGATTGACGAACACTTCCGCGAACTGCTCAACATCGCCACCGACCCCGACTACGTCTCCCGCTTGAAGATAGAGCAGCAGAGCAGTGGCAGCCCCACCGCCATCACGCCTCCAGTGACGACCACCAGCGACAATGCCGATGAGGATGTAGATTGGAGCGACGAAGCGGAGGCGAATAGCGCCGAGATGGCAGGCCTGGATATCGATACTACCCCGCTTACCGAGGATGGAGCTGCTGAACGCAGTTCCAACCAACGCCAGCCCGAAGCCAGCGCCAGCGAACTCCCCGCCAGCGATGGCGGTGAGTCTGGCTCTAGCCCGCTACCTTCCGCCTGATTGTATCTTGCTTGCGAGATTGGATGAACAGGAACCGGGTGGCAGGGCGCGTGAACCCGCCCCTACAGCAGCACCCGCGCTGATGCCACCCCAAATCCGCTTCATCCGCAGTACAAACCCGCTGATCATCCCCACCATTGACATACCAAAGCCGACGCTGCTAAGATGCAACGTCGGCTTTTCCGTGTCTACCGCGCCCACTCCGCGTTTTCCACGATTAAAAACGCTGCCCAATGCTGGTCGGATGGAGATTGCAAAAGTTAGCGAGCTTCGCCACCTACTGCATTATCAGCGAACGACAGACCCTTAGCCGCAAGGGCAATACGAAGCTGACGGATTGCATTTGGGCCGATACCGTGCCGGTGCAGAGCCTCAGCCTCGCTTAGTTCGGTCAGTTGCTCCAATCTCCAATAACCAGCCCCGGTCAAGGCTCGCCTAGCGGGCTGGGCTATTTCACGGGGAAGATCGCTTTCCTGTTCAGTATGTTGCTCTGTTCTCATGTCCCAGTCGTCTCAATTGTGTAGAAGGTTTCAATGGCCTGGATTGGCTGATCAAGCCCTAATCATGTGCCACCGGCATCGGCGTATGCCCATTGCTGCCAATCGCAGCAGGCAGCGCGGAGAACTTACCCTGGGCATTGCGGAACTGGCGCTCGTATAGCTGGGAGTACAGACCCTCGGCGGCGAGTAGCTGGGCATGGCTGCCATGTTCGGCGATGCGCCCATCCTGCACGAATAGAATCTGGTCGGCGGAGAGGATGGTACTGAGGCGATGGGCGATTACCAGGCTGGTACGCCCCTGCATCAGGTTCGCCAGCGCGGCCTGCACCGCCGCTTCGCTGTGCGAGTCCAGCGCCGAGGTGGCCTCGTCCAGGATGAGGATGCGCGGATCCTTGAGGATGACGCGGGCAATGGCAATCCGCTGCTTCTCGCCACCACTCAGTTTGTAGCCGCGTTCGCCAACGATGGTATCGTAGCCGTTGGGCATCGAGGCGATCAGGTCGTGGATCTGCGCCTGCTTTGCCGCCGCGATTAGCTCATCGTCGTTCGCATCGGTCTTGCCGTAGCGCAGATTGTCGCGCACGCTGGCATTGAACAGGAAGGTCTCCTGAGTAACGATGCCGATCTGATCGCCCAGCCATTTGAAGCTGAGGTCACGCACATCGTAGCCGTCAATGCACAACTGGCCCTCGGTCGCATCATAGAGGCGGGGTAGCAGGTAGGTAATCGTAGTCTTGCCCGCGCCGCTTGGCCCCACCAGCGCCGTGACGGTGCCAGGCTCCATCGTGAAGCTGATGTCAACAAGGGCGGGGCGGTTGCCGTCGGCATAGCTGAAGCCAACATGGCTAAACTCGGCGCGTTGCGCCGGTTGCGCTGGGGTAATCGAGCTGGTTCGCTCCACAATGTCCGGCTTCTCGTCCAGATACTCGAAGATGCGGTCGAACAGCGCCAGGCTGGATTGCACATCGGTGTTGACGCTCAACAGGGTAGTCACCGGCATGAACAGGCGGGTGACCAGCGCGGTGAAGGCGAGGATGTCGCCGATGCTCATCCGCCCGCCGATAACCTCGTGGCCGCCGAACCAGTAGACTAGCGCGGGAGCCACCGCCGTGAACAGGCCAATCAGCATGAAGAACCAGCGCCCTACCATTCGCCCGCGAATCTGCAGGCGCATCAAATCGGCGTTCTCCTTGCTGAAGCGGGCCACCTCGTAGCCCTGGCGCATGAAGCTCTTGACCAGCACGATGCCGCTGATGCTCAAGGTCTCCTGCAAAATCTGGCTCATGGTGGCGAACCTGGCCTGGGTATCCTTGCTGATGCGGTAGCGGGCGCGGCCCACCAGCAGGGTGGGGTAGATGAGCAGCGGCAGGGTGCAGAGCGACAGCAGCGACAGCCGCCAGTCAATCGTAAACATCGCCACTGCGGTAACAATCAGGGTTAGCACGTTGCTTAGGATTGAAGTGAATGTGCCAGTCACCACATCCTGCACGCCATTGACATCGTTGACCACACGGCTGATCACCTCACCTGTGCGCGTGCTGGTGAAGAAGCGCAGCGACAGCCGTTGCAGATGGCTGTACAACGAGTTGCGTAGGTCGAACATCACCTTCTGACCCATCATCACGCCGAGGTAGTTCTGCCATACCCCGATCAACCCGCTGATAATTGGCGCAGCAACGAAGCCTATCACCAGCCAGTCAAGCAGATTGCCGTCAGGGTGAGCGGGGTTGAGCGCGTTGTCGAAGATTGCTCGCACAATATATGCGGGCAGCACCCCCAGCGCGGCCATCACCACCACAGTCAGCAACACGCCCCAGGCATAGCGTGCATATGGCTTGAAGAAAGCGAGGATACGCAGTAGTGTCGCCCGCGTCACCGGCCGCTTCGGCTTCTGCCGATCCATGCCCATGCCCATGCCCATCATTACGTGCATAATTTCCCCTTACCCCCGATGATACCGATGATATAGCACAATTAGACTACTTATTATACACAATTTGTCAGCCCGATGCCGAGATCAGGCAAGCCCCCAGCGTGGTTTTCTAAACGTTACCCCCAAGTGGAAAATGGCAGTAGCTTGGGGATAGGCCGCTGCTAGCCGTGTTACTGAGGGTTAGGAGCGAGTTCCGTGCGCTCAAACGCTTCAATGCTGATCGAATGCCTAAATGAGCCACCCATAGTAGCGGTTTAATATTACAGTCTCACTTGGTTGGCATAATGAGGTAGTTACGATTGGCTTGAACACTAGGCGGCAGGGCGTATCCGATTAGCCCCTACACCAATCTGTCACAGATATGCAAATAGAGGCTGTAACATTAAGGGTTGGTGGCGTGAGATAACCCGGCGCAAAAGGGGCGACAGGGCTATAGGGCCAACCCGCGCTAAACTTGGGCAGTTAAGCAGCCGATGGGCTTGCAGGGGCGACAACCGGGGGCTACGCCCCAACCCCGGTAGCTGTGAACGCCGCCTGCTGTCTTGCAGCATTGTGTACTATTGGATGTTTCTATTTGTGGGTAACGATAAGAGCGTGGGTTTGAAGGCTTTTTGCCTGGGGTTTACTTCAGCATTGCAGCTAGGCAGCATTTCTCCCCCAACCCCCGCTGGGGGTTTAGTTGTTAAAGTTCCCAACCCCGCTGGGGGCTTATACCAATTAGTTATGGTGCCGCTATAGATTGAGGCAGGGCGAACAACGGTTCGACCCTACAGAATTATAGTATCGTCTCGGCTAATTGGTATTAGTTGTTAAAGTCCCCCAACCCCCGACTGCGTGGCTAGCTTATGCTTCTTTCTGCCACTCTGCTTTTTGCCAACGCGCACTCGCCTCCATTGCCCCGGCCGGTTCGGCCAGCCACTGCCCGGCATCAGCAGCGTCGAGTAGTGCTGCGCCTGGTGCAATTGCCTCCGCTTCCTGCGTCGCCACTATCTTCTCGCTATCGCCCTGCTTCAGGTTCTGAGGCAGGTAGTGTTCGGCATGGCCCAGCGCAGTGAAGGCGAAGGCAATTGGGATCGCTGCCTGAAGCAGGCCAACTATGGCGTAAACCAGCGCAATGTTGCCGGTATTCTGGATCACCACGCCACCAATGAAGGTGCCGACTGGGATTGCCGACCAGGCCAGCACCCCAGCAATGCTGCGTACTCGCCCCAACATTTCATTTGGCACAATCGCCTGGCGCAGGCTGCTGGTGTTGATGTTGAACAAAATGCCCAGACCGGATATCACTGCCCATAGCGGCAATGCTAGCCAGTAGATATGCACGAATGATAGAACGAACACCAGTAGCCCCTCCAGCGTCAGCGCACTGAGAGCCACCTTGCTGAAGGGGTAACGCTTGCGTAGCGGTCCGGCGGACAGTGACAGCACGATTACCCCGATGCTGCCCGCCGAACTGAGCAAGCCCCACTGCAAGTCGTTGGCGGACAGTTGCTGCTTGGCGAACAGCACGAACTGCGCCCCTACCGTGCTGGACACAAAATTGACCAGCGCCATCATCAGCGAGATGTTGCGTAGCACTGGATGGTGCAGCACGTAGCGCAGACCCTCAGCCATATCGGCGCGGATGCTGGTGGCCTTCTTCGCCAGTTTCAGGTTGAAACTGACTGAGACTAGCGCCAGCGAGAATGAGGAGACCAGGAAAGAGGCGGCATCAGCGAACATCACGTCATAGATGGGGATGAGCGCTACCAGCGCCCCGGCGAGCAGCGGCCCCATGATGCCCGCCGCTGAGTAGCTGGCCTCGATACGCCCGTTCGCAGTAACCAAATCGTCCTGTTGCACCAGGCTGGTAATCGCCGCAAACTGGCAGGAGTCGAACAAGATCGAGACGGTGGAGTTGAGGAAACCCATCATGTATATCCACCAGATCGGCAGCATATTAAACAGTGCTAGGGTCGGCACCGAGGCGATCAGCGCGGCCCGCACGATGTCGGCTATGATCATGGTCTTCTTTCGGTCAATCCGATCCGCCCATGCGCCAATAATCAGCCCGAACAGTAGGTAGGGCAGGAACACTGACACGCTGGTGATCGCCAGATTGAGCGCCGAGCCGGTCAGCTTGTAGACCAGTAGCGGTAGGGCAAAGCCAGTGAACGAACTGCCCAAATTGGAGATAGTCTGCCCAGTCCAGAACTTCCAGAAGTCGGCGCTGAGACCCTGCTTTGGTTGCGCCTTCGGCGTTTCGCTTGTCATGGTACCCTCCTTGCTACCTTCATAGTACGGTGTCGCCTCAGCGACTTAGATATTCATCTAACCTGATCGACCCTATTATAACCAGTATTCTGACATAAGGCAAACCAATTATCATCCGACTAAAGGAGTAGAAAGTGGCTAAAAAGACAGAGCAGATGTTATAATCCCAGCTATGACAAATCCTACCCGACCTGCCTGCTGCTCCCCCGTAAGGTGATCAAGGGCGACCCACCGATTGCGGCTCACTGCGCTACCGCTCACCAATCACCAATCACCATTTAACATTATGACCAACCATTCACCATTGCCTTTGGCGGGAGTGCGAGTGCTAGACCTCAGCCGCGTGCTGGCGGGGCCGTACTGCACGATGCTGCTCGGCGATTTGGGCGCGGACGTGCTAAAGGTGGAACTGCCCGGCGAAGGCGACGATACCCGTCGTTGGGGGCCACCCTATGTCGGCGGTGAGAGTGCATACTACCTATCGGTCAATCGCAACAAGCGGGGCATTACCCTCAATCTGAAATCAGCAGCGGGTCAGCGCATTCTGCGTCAGCTTGTGGCGCACAGCCACATCCTGGTGGAAAACTTCAAGCCCGGCACGTTGGAACGGTTGGGCCTGGGTTATGATCTGCTACATCAAACTAACCCCGCGCTGGTGTACTGCCGCATCAGTGGCTACGGCGCTACTGGCCCCGACGCTAATCTGCCTGGCTACGACTTCGTTATGCAGGCGGCCTCCGGCCTAATGAGCATCAGCGGCGAACCGGATGGCGAACCGATGAAGCTGGGCATCGCCATCGTGGACATCCTCACCGGCCTGTTCGCCGCCAACGGTATCCAGGCGGCGCTGCGGGTCGCCGAGGCGACTAGCGTTGGTCAAATCGTGGACATTTCGCTGCTGGAGTCCGCTCTAGCCGTGCTGATCAACGTGGGCCAGGGCTACCTTGTCACTGGCGATCCGCCCGCCCGTTACGGCAACGCCCATGCTAATATTGCGCCATACGAGGTCTACCGCGCCGCCGATGGTCATCTGGCGATTGGCTGCGGCAACGATCGCCAATTCGCTGCCCTCTGCACTGCACTTGGCGACTCCAGCCTTGCTACCAACCCCGATTTTGCCACCAACCCCGCCCGCGTTGCCCACCGCCTCACGCTCAAGGCGGCGCTTGAAGCCTACCTCGCCGCCCGCCCGGTTGCCGCCTGGATTCCTATCATCTGCGCCGCTGGCATCCCCGCTGGCCCGATCAACGACATCCTCACCATCCTCAGCGATCCGCAAATCGTGGCCCGCGAAATGGTACAGGAGGTAGCGCACCCGACTATCGAACACCTACGCATGATCGGCAGCCCACTCAAACTCTCCACCGCCAGCCCCACCATCCGCCGTCACCCACCCCTGCTCGGCGAACATACCGTCGAGGTGTTGGGCGAGTTGGGTTACAGCGTGGATGAGATAGAGGAACTGCGGGCAAATGGGGCAGTCTGATACCCGCTAGCCGAGTAGATGCTGTATTTTTGTAGGGGCGAACCGTTGTTCGCCCTGCTGCAATATACACCAACACCTTGATGAATTGGTACGAGAGGGTTAGCGCAGCCTCAGTTCCTTCACCAATTGTGCCGGGGTGTAGAGCTTGATGCCCGCGTTCTTGAAGCCCTTTATGTCATGGGTCACGATTGCGTCCAGCCCTTCGGCAAGCGCAACTGCGATTTGCACGCTGTCCTCAAAGTCTGGTCGCTGCATCGCTACTGCCTGGTCCAAGATAGCTCGGTCTACGGAGCAAACGGTAAGCGTTCCCAGGCAGGCACTGACAGAGAAGTAGCCATCTGGTGGCTTCTTTCCACCGTTGCTAGCGATGTAGAAAATATCAGTAACTGATGAAGCACTTACGAAACCAGCGATGCTTCC
>JANXYP010000336.1 GCA_025355955.1 Chloroflexota bacterium | reverse complement strand
GGGGCGGGCGGTGGCCCGCCCTGGTGCAATTTACACCGTCACCTGATTGAGCAAACGTAGGGGCGGGCGGTGGCCCGCCCTGGTGCAATTTACACCGTCACCTGATTGTGCAAACGTAGGGACGGGCGGTGGCCCGCCCTGGCCCAATTTATACTATCTGCACGGCTAATTGGTATAAGAAACATGGGTGGGATAAATCCCGCCTCTACATGGATTGCGTGTAGATAGCGTCACAAGTCATTGCGCCTGGCAGGCGTTATATCAAATCACCTACAGCGATGCAGTAAAACCAGCATTGTTGGCGCTGCACCAGAGCAGGCAGCCGCTCACCCCTACGATTTACTGCACGCGCTGGGCGAATTGGTATTACATTGCGACCGCCTGAGCCTGCCAGCCCTTGATCAGGTCATGCAGGCTCATAATGTAGCGGTTGTAGCCGTCAATCGTGCCGCTCGCGCTGCTCGGCCTATACACGGGGACGATCTGGCTGATGGTGTTCAGGTTCTCAGTGGAGTAGGGTGGCAGGCGGAAGTGATTACACCAGTCGCGCAGGCCCAGCGCCCAGGCATCATAACTGAGCAGTTGCCCCGTATCAGGGTCGCTAAGGTTGCCCCAATTCTTGAAGTCAACCGCGCCTGGGTCAGTGCCATAGTTGCTCTCCAACGCAAAGAAGGCGAGGGCGACAGCCGGGTTCACCCCATTGTCGAGGCAGACCTGGTAGCAATCATCCACCTCGTCGTAAGCGGGGCTACCTGCGTTCTGCAGCATCTGGTGGAAGGTGGGGTTGACAATGGTGGCTGCGGCGTAGACGGCGTAATCGGGGTCGGGAACGATGATCGCCGGGCTGAGGTTGAAATACTGCTGCAAGCCATTGACGATGCCCTGGGCCGCCAGCTGGGGGTGGCGCTGCAGGGTAGCGGCATCGTTGGCGTTGTCCACGTAGCCGCACTCCACCAGGATGCTGAGGACACCAGGCAGGCCGTCGCCCGCTCGCGACAGACGATGAATGGAGAGGGTGCAATTGGGATTGCCGCCGCACACGCCGGTCATGTACTGTACAATCGAGCCGAGGTCGGGGATACCCATCGAGGCGGCGATGGCAGCGGATAGAGCCGCACCGACTTCCTGGCTGCCTGGCTTGGTCTGGTCGAAGTAAGCGGACGCGCCGCTGCGCCCGCCACTACCGGGGCTGGCATCGCAGTGGATGGCGCATAGCAAAGCCACCTGCTCGTTGCGGGCGTGAGTGCCAATTGCGTCAAGCTCCGGCAGAAAACCGTCGTCGGGGTAGGGATAGAGTTCCACATCAACGCCGAGGGCGGGCAGCAGGTTGGCAACCAGGCGGGCGATCACGCCGGTGCGGTCGCGCTCCATCACTCGCACGCCATCTACCAGGGTGCCGCTTGCACCGCTGTCGGGGTGGCCTTTGATCAGGTTCCAGTGGCCGGGATTGATAATTATCTTCATCGTTTATCCTTGCAGGTTGCTCATCTCGTCCTTGCGGTCGCGGGTCATCAGGTCGTCGAGCGCGGCTAGTGGCGACTTGCCCGCGAACAACACGGCGTGGAGTTGTTCGGTAATCGGCATTTCGATGTTGTAGGCGCGGGCCATTTCCACCGCGACCTGAGTGGTGGTCACGCCTTCGGCGACATGGCCCATCGCGGCGAGTACCTCGTCGAGCGCTCGTCCCTTCGCCAGTTCCTGGCCCAGAAAGCGGTTGCGGCTATAACGGCTGGCGCAAGTGGCAATCACGTCGCCCAGTCCCGCCAGCCCCGCGAAGGTGAACAAATTAGCGCCAGCGGCGATGCCCAGGCGGGCCATCTCCGCCAACCCTCGCGTGATCAGAGCGCTCTTAGCGTTGTCGCCCGCCTCCAGACCGTCGGCGATGCCTGCACTCAGCGCGATGATGTTCTTCAACGCGCCACACAATTCCACGCCTATCAGGTCGGTGTTGGTGTAGACCCGCAGACGCGACGAAATCAGTGCGTCCTGCACCTGCACGGCAATGGCGCTATCGCTGGCGGCGACAACAGTGGTGGCGGCACGGCCCTCGGCAATCTCCTGGGCCAGATTAGGCCCAGACAGCGCAGCGACCGCGACCTCATCGCCCAGCTCTGCAGCCAGTATTTCAGTCATCCGCAGGCGGGTGCCAAGCTCCAACCCTTTCGCTGCGCTGACCGCGATGGTGCCCGCCGCAATGTAGGGCGCAAGCGCCTGTGCGTTGGCCCTCATGCTTTGCGATGGCACCACGAAGAAGACTACCACTGCGCCGTCGAGGGCGGTGGCCGGGTCGGAACTGAACTGCAGCGCGGGCGGCAGCTTGATGCCGGGCAACTTGCGCTTGTTCTCACGCTCGACCCGCAGGGTGTCGCACTCCGCAGCGCTTCGACAGTAGAGCGTGACCGCCCGTCCCGTTCGCGCCAGGCTGACCGCCAGGGTTGTTCCCCACGCGCCACTGCCGATCACCGCTACGCGGTGGAGTGCTGAGTGCTGAGTGCTGAGTGCTGAGTTGGTCATTAGTACCTCGCAAACAAAGTTCTGATGTTCTCCCTTCCCGCCATGAGGGGAAACTACACCCGCGCTCATCCAAACTTTGTTGGTGCAATCATTAGTGCTTGCACCATCAGTGGCTGCTCCCCAAAGGGAACGCCAAACCCCATTCTATCTTCTACCCTCTTCCTTCTTCCTTTTTCCTTCTACTTTTACTTGACCACGATAGTGCCGAACATACCCTGATCCTTGTGGGTGGGTAGGTCGCAGATGGTATCGTAGGTGCCAGAAGTGAGGTCCAGTTCAAAGATGGCGGTATCGCCTGAGTTGATGTTCGGCGACTTCTTGTTCGTGCCATTGACCATCACCCCGAAGTTGTGGGGGATTTGCCCAGCGTTGACCAGCTTGAACTTGAGATGCCCAGCATTGGCATTGATTACCTTGGGGGCGATGCTGAACTCTGTGAGTGTCACGATAATCTCGGCGCTATTGTCCTTGCTGCCGTTGCTGCTGGTGGTTGCGGATGCGGCAGGGGCGGGGGTGGGTACTGGAGGCGGAGTCGCGGTGGGGTTGTCACCGCCGCAGGCGGCCAGCAGGCCGCTGAGAAGCAGCAGCAACCCCAGGCTGGTGAAGCGGGCGTGCAGGAAACCTGACTTGAACATAGGGAAATGCCCTCCTTGAAGGTTATACCAATCTGCCAAGCAGATATTAGGTGCGAACAATAGTTCGCCTTGTGCCAATTTACACCAGCAGCAAAGCTATCTGATATATGTAACCAATGGCGCTAGTTGCCATACCACAATCAAAAAAAGTTACCACTGCCTGCTGCAGAGGCGGGATAATACCGCCCTAGTGAGCGGGCGATGCGCCCGAACTAGCGCCATTGATTATGTAGCCAGCAAAAAGTGGGCAGTAAGCACGATGCCGATGCGCGTGACTGGCGTAGGTTAGCCTGATGATAGCACAGCAAAGCGGGGGTGTCAACCATATAGATAGCATCAAGTGTGATCAACTAAGCCCCAGGCGGGGGGTTGGGGGATCTTGAAGCTCAATCATGCCTGGGTAAGCATATAAGGTGTATTCTAGCTTTTACCAATTAGCCGAGACGATGCTATAGATTCTGTAGGAGCGAACCGTTGTTCGCCCTGGCTTAATCTATAGCAGCACCACGGCTAATTGGTATTACACCGACATTAGTGCTCGGCGAGATTTCCTCCAATCCCCCGCTGGGGACGTGGGTTAAGAGGCAGTGAGGCTACTGAACTACGATCGTGCCAACCATTCCCTTGCCTTTATGGCCGGGCAGGTCACAAAGGGTATCGTAAGTGCCAGCGGTGAGGTCGAGGGCAAAGGTTGCGCTTGCGCCAGGGGCGACGTTCGGCGATTTCATATTCGTGCCATTGACCATCACACCGAAGTTGTGGGGATACTTACCGCTGTTCGTCAGGTTGAAAGTGACGTGACCAGCGGGAACAGTGATGGCTGCCGGGGCAATGCTAAACTCCGCGAGTGTGACAGCAATAGCCCCGCTGTTGCTACCCGCGCTGGCGGCAGTGGGGGTTGTGCCAGCGGCGGGGTTGGGCGCAGATGGGGTCGCGGTCGAGTTATCGCCGCCACAGGCGGCCAGCAAGCCACTGAAAAGCAGCAGCAGCGCCAGGCTGGCGATGCGGGTGTGCAGAAAACTTACTTTGAACATGGGAATTACCCTCCTTATAGGTGAGTTGCCAGTCCACGCTTGCGGTCTTTGGCACGATCTAGCATGACTGGCATAGGTCAAGGGCCGATTGCAAAAGGGCAGCCGAGCGGGTAATCGGAAATCACGGATTGCAGATCATGCCGAGTCGGGACTATCCTGGCTGCCCCAGGCATAAGAGATATACCTTTTTTACGGCCTAAAAGTTTCATCGCTTGGGAAATAGAGGGGATTTCGCTCACTCTACAAGGTTCGTAGCCTGGCTACCACTGCTGGCAGCTTGTCAAGCAGATAATCTACATCCGCATCTGTATTGTTCGCCCCCAGGCTGAGGCGCAGGCTACCGACCGCTAGTTTGTCCAGCACACCGATGGCGCGCAGCACATGGCTAGGTTCGACTGCGCCGCTCTGACAGGCGCTGGCCGAACTTGCCGCGATGCCCAGCAGGTCGAGGCGCAGCAGCAGGGTTTCCGCCTCGATGCCCGCAATGCAGAAGTTGGCGTTGCCGGGCAGCCGCCGCGTGGGGTGGCCGTTGAGCGTGCTATGCGGCACGGCGGCCAACAGCGTGGCGATGAGCCGATCGCGCAAAGCCGCGAGGCGCGGCGCTTCTACCGCCCGCTTGCCGTCGGCCAGCTTCAGCGCGGTGGCTAGCCCAACTACGCCTGCCACATTCTCAGTACCCGCCCGCCGCCGCGTCTCCTGCGCCCCACCCTGCTGCTGGTAGAGCAGGCTCGTGCCGCTGCGGATGTAGAGGATGCCCACCCCCTTCGGCCCATAAAACTTGTGGGCGCTGAGGGAGAGCAGATCCACGCCCAGTTCGTCTACCGATAGCGGCAGGATGCCGCCCGCTTGCACCGCGTCGCTATGCAAGGGGATACCGTGTGCCTTCGTAATCGTCGCAATCTCGGCAACCGGCTCGATGGTGCCAATCTCGTTGTTCGCCAGCATTATGCTGACCAGCACGGTGTCGGGGCGGATGGCCTGCTCTACGGCAGCAGGGTCAATTAGTCCGTCGCAGTCGACTGGCAGGTAGCTGACATCGAACCCGAAGCCACTAAGATATTCGGCGCTATGTAGCACGGCATGATGCTCGACCTGGCTGGTGATGATATGCCCGCCGCGCTCATGCTCGCTGCGATAGCGCATTGCCACGCCCTTCAGCGCAAGGTTGTCGCTCTCGGTGCCACCACTGGTGAACACAACTTCTCTGGCGCGGCAGCCCAGCACCGCGGCCACCTCGCGCCGCGCCTGCTCCAACCCTTCGTGGGCGGCGCGGCCCTCGGCGTGGATGCTCGAAGCGTTGCCAAAAGTGCCGCTCAGATAGGGCAGCATCGCCTCAAGCACTGCGGGCGACAGCGCGGTGGTGGCCGCATTGTCCATATAGATGCGGGGTGGGTTATGGTTGGGAAGGTCCATTTGCCAGTTCCTTTGCTTTAGTTGCTAATTAACCACGCGGTATTGTCACGAATAAAAAAATGTTTCCAGTTGCCAGCCCGTCTTTGAAAACAGGGTGATAGGACTAGCTCCTTGCCCTCATCCCGTCCAATAATGTCATTGATACGGTAAAGCTGCACTATGAAGTCCAGAGACATTGAGCAATCCTTTCTCCAAGCAACGCCCCTCTGATTTGTTCCAGTTGGTGTGACTTTAGTTGGAGCGCTGGTTTGGATAATGCAATATGATTATACACCACCAGCCACCAAATGAAACGCCTTAGCATCTTTCTTAGTTGCCTTCCCCGCTAATCGCGTGTACAATAGCCATAATATTACAGCCTCAGTTCGCATAAATGCGCCAGATTGGTGTAGGGGGGAATCGCATACGCCCTGCCGCCTGGTGTCCAAGCCAATCGTGACTACGTTATCTTGCCCAGCAACTGAGGCTGTAATATTAAAGCTTAACCGAAAACACGAATGAAGAAGAGGGAGGAGAGGCGATGCCGAAAGTATTGATTGCCGATGCGTTGGCCCCGAAGGCTGCCGCGCTGCTGACCGAGGGCGGGGCGCAGGCGGACACGCGGCTGAAGCTGAAGCCGGAAGAGTTGGCCGCTGCATTGCGTGATGATAGCTACGATGCCGTGCTAGTGCGTAGTGATACCAAGCTGACGCGGGCGGTGTTGGAGCAGGCGCAAGGGCTGAAGCTGGTGGTGCGCGCCGGGGTGGGGCTGGACAACGTAGACACCGCCGCCGCGCAGGAGCGGGGTATCCATGTAACCAACACACCCGCTGCGACTACTACCTCGGTGGCAGAACTGGTCATCGGCCTGATGCTAGCGCTGGCGCGGCGCATCCCCTCCGCTGATCGTAGCGTGCGGGCGGGACATTGGGAGCGCAAGGCGTTCATGGGCCGCGAGTTGCGTGGCGCGACCCTGGGCGTGCTGGGGCTGGGGCGCATTGGTGGCGAAGTGGCCCGCATCGCAATGGCGATGGGGATGCGGGCAGTCGCCTACGACCCATACGTTACCGCCGCGCTGATGTCGGCTCAGGGCGTGACCGCCCTACCGATGGCGCAGGTGCTGCAGGATGCCCACGTACTGACCATCCACCTGCCGCTCACCGACGAGACTGCCAACATGATCAACCGCACTCAGATGCTGAGTATGGCTCCCGGTGCGTTTATCATCAACGCGGCGCGGGGTGGCGTGCTAGACGAAGCGGCGCTGGCCGACTTGCTGCGCGAGGGGCATATCGGCGGCGCGGCGCTGGATGTATATGAGCATGAGCCGCCCACCTCCGACAATCCGCTGCTGGCGCTAGCCAACAGCGATCCCAACATGAACATCATCTTCACCCCCCACATCGGTGCATCTACCACTGAGGGACAGGTGACCGCGGCAATTCAGGCCGCGCAAATCGTGCTGGACTTCTTCAAGCAACATTGATCGGATGGTGGAGGTTGCAGTGCAAAATGGAGGGGCGACAACCAGGAGCTATGTTCCCAACCCCTCACACCTTTCCGCTGTCACCCATGTAAGATGAACAAGAAGGGCGCATCGCGTTGCGCCCCTACGACATCCATCCTCTACCTTCCCTTTCACTCCACCGTAACTGACTTGGCAAGGTTGCGAGGCTGATCTACATCTGCACCACGCCGCACCGCGATGTGGTAAGCCAGCAATTGCAGCGGCAGGGTGGCTAGCACTGGCACCAGCAGCGGGTCGGTGGCGGGGATGTAGATTACGTCGTCGGCCTTGTCGCGTATCTCCTCGTCACCCTCGGTGGCAATGGCAATCACCTTGCCGTCGCGGGCGCGGATCTGCTCGATGCTGCTGATCATCTTGGCGTGAATGCTGTCCATTGGCGCAATCACTACGCTGGGCAGGTTGGCATCGATCAACGCGATCGCGCCGTGCTTCATCTCGCCAGCGGCGAAGCCCTCGGCGTGGATGTAGCTAATCTCCTTCAGCTTCAGCGCCCCCTCTAGCGCAATCGGATACTCGATGCCCCGCCCCAGATGCAGGAAGTTGCTGGCCCCCGCGTACTTGCGGGCCAGTGCCTCATACATGGCACGATTAGCGGGACTATCATCCAGCACCTGGCTGGCAAGGGTGGGCAGCGCATTAATCGCGTTCAGCAGTTGCCGCATCCGCTCCTCGCTGATCGTGCCGCGTTGCTGTCCCAGGTATAGTGCCAACAACGCGCTATCCACCAGCGAACAGACGAAGGTCTTGGTCGAAGCCACCGCGATCTCCGGCCCGGACTGGAGGTAGACTACCCCATCGCTCTGCCGACTGGCCTCACTGCCCACCACGTTGATGATGCCAACGATGCGTGCGCCCTTGCGCTTGGCCTCAGCCATCGCCTCCAACACGTCTACCGTCTCGCCCGACTGAGTATAGGCCAGGAACAGAGTGTTAGGACCGACGTATGGGTTGCGATAGCGGAACTCGCTGGCAACCTCGCTCTCGGTCGGGATGCCCGCCAGTTCCTCAATCAGATACTTTGCTACCATCGCGGCGTGGCGCGAAGTACCCATGCCCACGCTGATCACGCGACTAAGGCCGCGCACCGTCTCGGCATCGAGGTTGGCGGATTCCAGCAGCACGCGGTTATTAGGCAGATCCACCCGCCCGCGAATGGTGTCGGTCAGGGCGACGGGTTGCTCGTAGATCTCCTTCTCCATGAAGTGCTTATAGCCACCCTTAGCTGCTGATACCGGATCCCAGGCGACGGTGGTGGGATGCTTGGTAAGTGGATTGCCCGCCAGGTCGGTGTAGATCGCGCCGTGTTGGGTGATGGTCACAACCTCGGCGGGGTTGAGGTATACCACGCTGCGGGTGTGCTGCAGGATGGCGGGGATGTCGGAGGCCAGGAACATCTCGCCATCGCCGTAGCCAACTACCACCCCACCAGCGTTGGCAATGCGCGCCGCCACCAACGTGCCTGGCTCGTGGATGCTCATGGTGGCGATTGCCGCCGCGCCCTTGATGCGATGCAGCGTGGCTCTTACCGCCTCGGTCAGGGTCATACCCTGGCGGGTGTAGTCCTCAATCATGTGGGGCAGCACCTCGGTGTCGGTCTCAGAGACGAAGCGGTAGCCCTTGTCCTCAAGCTCCTGGCGCAGCGGCAGGAAGTTCTCGATGATGCCGTTGTGAATAACCACCACCTCACCGTGCATACTGACATGGGGGTGGGCGTTGACATCCGAAGGCTTGCCGTGCGTGGCCCAGCGGGTGTGGCCGATACCGACGTGGCCGGTCATCGGCGATTTCTTCAGGATCTGTTCCAGGTTGTACAACTTGCCGACGCTGCGGCGCAGTTCGATACGATCGCGCTGATCCAGCGTGGCGATACCCGCCGAGTCGTAGCCGCGGTATTCGAGCCGCTTCAGCCCCTCGAAGATGATGGGCATAGCTTCCTGTTCGCCGGTGTAACCGACTATTCCGCACATAGGTTGCTCCTAGCCTGGTTAGTTGAAAGTTGAAGGTTGAAGTCAGTGCTGTAGGGGCGGATAGCGTTCGCCCGATGCAGTGATGCACGGGCGGATTGTGTTCGCCCTATGCGAGGTGTTCATCCAAATATAACCCTACTATGGACGCGATGGTTACATTGTACGGGCTGGGGTGGAACAAGCAATTATACCAGATTTAAGCAATAGGCAATGATTTTTGCGAACCTCGGTAGGTGCGCGTCACGTCCTTGCATAACCGACCAGGGCGAATAATGGTTCACACCTACCGTTCCGTTGCCCTGCAAAAACGTGACTCGTACCCACCGCGATACCGCGATTTGCCCACTTGCGGGGTTGCGCCAACTCTGTTATAATGCTGCCGTTAACACTATTGCAAAAACTTGCATTAGCGAGATGGGGAATGATGGATATAGCCGGACAAGTGACACAGACGCAGGTGGCGGCGATCAATCGGCTGCTCAGTGAGCGGGGGCATCGCCTGACCGCTTCGCGCACCCTGATCCTGGAGATTATCGCGGCGGCGCAGGCGGGGTTGTGCGCCGAGGAGATCTACGCACAGGCGCGGGCAGCGGATGGCAGAGTCAACCTCTCCACCGTCTATCGCAACCTGGAGATGCTTCTGCATGAGCGGCTGGTCAGCGCACTAGACATCGGTGGCGGCATCCGCTATCGCTTGCTACTGCCGGGCAAGCAGCAGCACTACCTCGTCTGCAACTACTGCGGGCGGGTGCGCGAGGTTGACCTGATGTACCTTGCGCCGCTACGCGAAAAGTTGCTGATTGGCTACAACTTCGAGCCGGAGTTCAGTGGCTTCACCATTCATGGACGCTGCGATCACTGCCGCAGCGGCGGTCTGCCGCGACAGGAAGACTTCGAGCAGGAATAATAGCCCCTCTCCCACCGGGAGAGGCTGGGTGAGGGTGCGTGGAGCGCCAATAAAGGAGGAACAAGCAAATGAACAAGCGAACCATCATTGGTCTGGCGATGCTGCTTTTCGTCATCACCTTGAGTGGGTGCGACAGTGGCAGCGCGGGCAACGCCGTGGTCAACCCGACTAGCACGACGGGGGTAAGCATCGGTACGCCAGTCAGCTCGCCAGCGGCTAGCGCGAGTATGCCAACCGCTAGCAGTGGCAGCGGCAAGCTGACCGTCTACGCCGCCGCCAGCCTAAAGGATTCGTTTACCAAAATTGGCAAGGACTTCAAGGCTAGCAGCGGCAACGACATTGAGTTTAACTTTGCCGGTTCGCAGCAGCTTGTCACCCAGCTACAGAGCGGGGCGCAGGCCGATCTGCTAGTAACCGCCGACCTGCCCACGATGCTGACCGCAATTACCGCATCGCTGGTGACTAAGGACATCGAGCAGGAGCTTGCCACTAACAACCTGGTGGTGATCCTCCCGCCGCAGAACCCGGCGAATATTCAGAGCCTAAAGGATCTGGCGAACCCAGGGGTGAAGATTGATTTGGCCGCCGACACTGTGCCGGTGGGTAAGTACGCGCAGCAGGCGCTCACCCGCCTCAGCGCCGAATCCGGTTACGGCAGTGACTTCAAGGCCAAGGTCAACGCTAACGTGATCAGCAGGGAAGATAACGTAAAGGCGGTGGTGGCGAAGGTGCAACTGGGCGAGGCTGATGCGGGCATCGTCTATAGCACCGACGCAATTGCCGCGCAGTCTGGCCCGACCGCCAATATGCCGGTGAAGACAATCACCATTCCCGCCAACGACAACCCGCTGGCGGTTTACTACATCGCAAAGCTCAATGGTGCGTCCAACCCGATTGCTGCGGACGTATTTATCAAGTATGCAATACAGGGCGCGGGGCGAGATACGCTGGCTAGCTTCGGCTTCGGCCACCCCCGCTCGATGTATGAGCCATAACGTGAGGACTGAGTGCTGAGTGCTGAGTGCTGAGTGCTGAGTGCCTTGTAAACAAAGTTCTGATCTTCTCCCCTCCCGCCGGGAGGGGTTGGGGTGGGTGCGTGCAGCGCTGCCATGCCCCACCCCC
>JANXYP010000335.1 GCA_025355955.1 Chloroflexota bacterium | reverse complement strand
GGGGGTGGGTCTTCGGGAGGGCGCGCTATTCCCCTCCCACCGGGAGGGGCTGGGGGTGGGTCTTCGGGAGGGCGCGCTATTCCCCTCCCGCCGGGAGGGGCTGGGGGTGGGTCTTCGGGAGGGCGCGCTATTCCCCCCCCCACCGGGAGGGGCTGGGGGTGGGTCTTCGGGAGGGCGCGCTATTCCCCTCCCACCGGGAGGGGCTGGGGGTGGGTACACTGGTCGCTTATTTCAGCTTCTTCAGCGCCTTGTTGATCGCCTCCAGGTCAAAAGCCTCAGGGTCAAAGTCCTCGTCAGCCCATTCCAGCATCTCCTCATGATCAGGATGATCGGCATCCTGAATCGCTTCCAGAAACTCGTCGTATCCCCCCACGCCACCAACGTCCTCTGGTGGGCAGGCCCGCTTGCCATTGAGACAAAGCGGGTATTGCGCCCCCTCTTCGGCAGGCAGGATCTTCTCAACCAGGATGCGATGTTCCCAACTGTCGCCGAAATCATATTCGTAATCAAACTTGGACTTCTCTGCAGGTGCGATCTGGTTTAGCTTCGCCCGGCCTTCATTCTCCGTATCCATATCCATAGCAGAGTCGGGGTCGGGTATGCCGTAGAATGTATCACCTACGATGAACTGGTGCAGATGGGAATCGCTCCAGCCCATCACCGTCTGCAGAATGTGGTGGAGTTTGGACAGAGTGATGTCCGCAGGCACCTGTATTCGTCGCCAGATCGGCGGCTTGCTGTCCTGCAGCGTTACCTTCAACTGATAGATCATATGGCTGGCTGGTTTAGGGGCAGACCCTTTTGTTGTGGGCATGGTTTCCTCGTTATCAACCGCGCCGCGCAGTAGCTACCGTATCATCGCTGCTGCCGTTTAGGCTGCGCGGCACGTTTAGCTGGGAGCGGCCGTTGCGTACCTGAGTGAGATGGCGGGTCATTTGATCCTCGAGATCGTTCAGTACGTTGGCGGCGTACTCATCGGCACCGACGCGAATGCGATCCGCCTCGTCCTCGGCCTCCTGAATGATGAGGGTGGCACGCGACTGGCTCTCGGCCAGTAGCCCCTTCTCCTGCAGCATGAAGTCGGCCTGCTCCTTTGCCATCTTGATGATGTCGTCGGCTTCGGAGTGCGCGTTTTCGATAATGCGCTCCCGCTCGTTGAGGATACGCTTCGATTGCTTGATCTCGTCGGGGATGACGGCGTGCATCTGATCCACCAGCGAGGTCAGCGCCTCCTCGTCAATCATCACCTTGTTAGTCATCGGCACCTTGCGTCCCGCGACGATTAGCGCCTCCAGCCGGTCTATCAGGTACAGTATATCCATAGCTTGCTCCGATTGTAGAAGGTAGATTGCAGATTGTAGATTGGGGCCGCTTGCTTCAAGGTTGGTGCGACTTCGAGCTTTCTCCCCCAAACCCCCGCTGGGGGCTTGTTGCCTTCGGACCGATTAGCCAATCAGCACTCAGCACTCAGCACTCAGCACCCAGCACCCAGCACTCAGCACTGCTATACAAAATCATGCCCATATGCGTGGCGCAGCGCGGCTTCGACATGGGCAGGCACTAGCCCCGACACATCGCCGCCCATTCGCGCCACATCTTTTACGATGGTGCTGCTCACATAGCTATGCTCCGCGCTGGCGATCAGGCAGACCGTCTCGATTTCGGGCGCAAGCTGGTGGTTGACCCGCGCAAGCTGAAACTCCCAATCGTAGTCGGTGTTGCTGCGGATGCCGCGGATCATTACTTGCGCCCCAACGTGCCTGGCAAACTCTACGGTAAGCACGCTGTAGCCGCTCACTACCACACTGCCAGCCAGCCCTGCTTCACGGATGGCCTGCTCTAGCATCGCCGACCGCTGTGGCAGGGTGAACACCACATTCTTCATCGCGGGACTGTCGAACACCGCCACGATCAGCCGATCATTCAGCCGCGCCGCCCGCTTGATGATGTCGAGGTGGCCGTTCGTCACCGGGTCGAAGGTGGCGGGGTAAATCGCGATTCGTTCCAAACTTAGCTCCATTGCATCTCCCCTCCCATTGGGAGGGGCTGGGTGGGCAAACTCCCCTCCCACCGGGAGGGGCTGGGGGATGGTGCGTGTCAGGCTACTCGCTTCCCTACCCAACCTCCCCGTTTGGGGGAGGGGATATGGTATAGAGTGAGAAATCGGAGTCGCCGTAGTTGCGGTGGCGGATACGGGTCAGCGGCCCATAGTTGTCGGCCAGCGGCACTCGCCGCGCATGACCGACTACGAACACGCCCTCGGTTGCCAGTAGTCCGCGCTCACCCACTTCGGTAATCATCTCGGCAATATCGGGCGCGGCATAGGGCGGGTCTGCGAATATTATATCATACCTCGCAATAAGGTTATCCACATGAGGTGGGTGGGCGATAAAGTCGGCCACACTGCGGCAATGAACCCGCCCTTGCGCTGCCAGGCCGGTGTTTTCCAGATTGCCCTCGATGTTGCGACAGGCAGCGCGGTTCTGCTCCACGAAGTCGGCGTGTGCCGCTCCCCGCGACAGCGCCTCGACACCCAACGCGCCAGTGCCAGCGTACAAATCAAGCACTCGTACCTCATCGAAGCCGAACGGGGTAAGGATGTTGAACAACGCGCCCTTCACCATATCGGTCATCGGGCGCGTACCGCTGCCCGGCGGCCCCTTCAGCGGGCGGCCCTTTGCGCTGCCAGATATTACTCTCATGGGCGGTATTATAGTGGTGGGGATAGGGGTGGGTCAAGGGGTTTGTGATAGTCGAGTGTGCGCCGCTTGCTTGCATACCCAACCAGAGCGAACAACGGTTCGCCCCTACTGAACGCTTGCTCCGCAAGAACGTGACGCGCACCCGTGATAGTCGACCCTTTATGCCTGGCAAACCATGAGATGGCGCACCGTACTCCTCCTCCTTGCCTCCCCCTTTGGGGAGGGATGGATTGTTGCATCCCGATCTGGAAAGGGATTTTTGCTACTCAGCCCTCAGTCCGGTAGTTATAAGCCGCAATTGCCAGCCCGGCAGTAATGCCGGTGAACACGTCCTGTTCGCGCAGCTTGTCGGGGCCGAACTTGTCGGCCAGCATCTTGACGAACAGAGGCACCGACGACGAGCCGCCCGTGCGTAGCACTACGTCAATATCGCGGTTTTCCAGGCCAGCGGCAGCCACGGTGCGGTCGAGGCACTCGCTGATTACTCGCGCTTCTAGCGATATGTACCAGTCGAACTCGCCACGCTCCACCCTTCGCCCAATGCTGATGTCCTTCTCAGTCAGCACGATGCTGGTGGCATCCTCGTCGGAGAGGCGGATTTTCGCACCCTCGACCTCCTCGTACAGGCTAAGGCCGTAGTTGTTGGTAATCAAGCTACGCAAGGCGCGGATCGCCTTCGGGTTGGTGCTGGTACGCTCTACCTCGTAGAGAAAGCCAATCGTTTTCTGGTTGAGCAGCCCGCGCAGGCTCTGCCAGCGGGTAATGCTATCCCAGATGTAGGCGGGCAGCTTGCTGCGCCGTTCGCCATAAGAGCTGCCGTAGCCAAAGTCGCGTAGCAGCTTGCCCTCCACCAGGCGAGCATTGAGGTCGTCGCCGCCGATTGGCACACCATCCAGCGCCAGGATCTTGCGCGCACCTTCGCCTAGTCGCATGATGGTCACATCCAGCGTGCCACCGCCGAAGTCGAACACCAGCACATTCTGGGGTTGGCTAATCGTGGTTTCGTAATATAGCGCGGCGGCCACCGGCTCGTACTCGAACTGCACATCGGTGAAGCCCGCCTCATGGCAGGCATCTAGCATCCGCTGCGCCGCCGCCGTGTTAATTGCCTCATCCAGCGAGTAGCGCACCGGGCGACCCACGTGTAGGCGGTCAATCCGTTGGCCGACCACCGCCTCGACCCGCCCCTTCAACTCGGCAAGGAATACGGCAATCAGATCTTCTACCGTGTAAAGTGTGTTATACACGTTGGTGGGGCGGGAGATGGTGGAGCGTAGCGCCGTCTTCAGGCTCTGGAAGAAGCGCCCCGGCTCTGCCTCGTCCACCTCGACATAGAGGGTATCAACGTAGAACATCTCAGCGCCGATGAACTCATATTCGCCGATGCGCTTGTTGGTCAGTTGCACCGGGCGGCCAGTGTTGTCGTGGAAGTAGGTTTGCAACGCATCGGCCCCGATAAAGTGTTCGCCCGCGCGATTGACGTAGAGTAGCGAACGGGCATTGGTGGCCGAGCGATTATGAGGATCGACCGGAAACATGGTCACGTTGTGGCCGTCGAACAGCGCCGCGCTGCTGTTGCTGGTGCCGAAATCAATGCCCAGGCGTAGGTCGGAGGCGGGTAGGCCGCGGTCGATGTAGAAATATCTGGCGCTCTCCACCACAGGCGCTTCCTCGACGCGGGGGCGGCCCTCTTTCAGCTTGATCGGTTTGGGCAGTTCAATCTCGGCGGCGAGATCAATAGTGGTATAACCCTGCTGCTTCAACCAGGCGAGGAACGCGCTGATCGCCTTCCAATCGGCGGACAGTTGCGGGTCGTTGCCGGAGCGGGTAGCAATATAATCTTCAACACGGGCGGGGGTCAGGCTTGCAGTATGGATGTGGTCGCCATAGTTGGTGACGAACTTGCGAACTACGGGGGCAACAGGTTGGGTCTGCTGCATGGCATACGCCTGGTAAGCAGCGGCCAGGGTAATCGGAGACAAGGTCTGCTCCTCTCGTCTATTCTGATGCGCGGGTTTGGCGTGATGGGGAACTATTATAGCCCTGCGGTGGGGGCAAAGTATCGGTCTAAAGGCGTATTTGTCAGCGTCGCATCCTTGCGCCGCGTGCGAAAGCGGCGCACCTTGGCCTTGTTGCCACACTCCTCCATGCTACACCAGCGGCGGCGGTGGTTCTTGCTGGTATCCACGAACAGCCAGCCGCAGCCGCTGTCGCTCTGGCACTCGCGCACTAGCGCCAAATCGCCAGAGGTGATCAACTCGGCTGCATCGCGGACCAGTGGCCACAGCATCTGATCCAGCGCGCGATCATGCTCCGGCCAATCCCAGATGAAGCCGTCCGCTGTCGGTATTAGCCGCGTCTGGGCCATTGCCGCACCCAGTGCCAGGTTGATGATGTCCAGGTCAGCAGTTTGCGGCGCAATCCCCTCTACCACCGCATAGAAGACCCGATACATCGCCTCGCGCAAAGCGACCGCCTGCGCGAAGGTTGCTGCCGCCACGTTGGGATGCTGCGTCGCCTCTTGCAGTAGGCTGGTTACGGTGTCTGAGCTGATAACTTCGGCGTGTTCGCCCCAGGTGAGCAGGTCGGCGTAGCTGTTGATATAGCTAGGGGCATCCTGACGCAGCCGCGCATCTACCGTGTTCACGAAATCCAGACACAGACGTTCGCCGATTAGTTTGATGTTCGCTGCAGTGGTCTCGCTCATAAACTCCCTACTCCTTTAGTCCTATTCTTCTCGTAACCACTGAAATTACCTTGACAGGTTACGCCAGGTTTGGTATACTGTAACCAGCAAAGAGATTATAACTGGTTACAACGAAACTGTCAAGTGTTACCGTGGAGCTTCTAATGAACTTCACACACAAGGATAAGGAGCCGAACTATGGAACTGCTAATCATCGGGCTGGTGCTGCTTGCTCTAGACATGGTAGTCTTGCGGTTTGGCGCAGACAGCCGCCCGTGCATCGATAATGATCACGGTCGATGGACAGGCCATCGCGCCATATAGTCAGCTTCTCCTCAATCTGGAAAGATGGGAAGAAGGTTCGAGTCGCCCAGATTTGGATGGCAAAGTGGAAAGGAGACCAAGGATGTTGAATTGGTATGAAGAGCAGATCCGTAGCGAGGAGATCGGGCGTGAAATCGCCAGAGGGCAGCGGGTGCGTGAAGCGCTGGCCGGGCGACCGCGTTGCGTGGGGCGGTTCGACCGCACCCTGGCCTGGCTGGGGCGAGGGCTGGTCGCATCAGGTCAACGACTACAGCGGCACGGCCTGATCGATGCAGGCGGCGGGGAGTAGTTCAGTGAGCGCCAAACTTAATACAAATGGATTGCGCCTACTGGCCTAACCAGCAGGCGCAAGTTTTATTAGTATTACTGCCTCGATTGGCGGGCAGGATGACGTAATTACGATTAGCCTGGATACTGGGTGGCAGGGCGTATTCGATTCGCCCCTACACCAATCTGGCGCACATATGCCAGATGAGGGTGCAATATTAGGACTGTCTGAAAATCAGCTGATTTACCCGCAGCGACACACTGACGTGCGCCCTGCTGCGCGGCACAGTCAACTAAGTTATCAGACAGTCTCTTATACTAAGGTGAGTGAACTACGATGCTCATGCATAAATATTAGCATAACCACCAAATTGCGGTCAAACCTATTGCGTTCAGCGCGTGCAAGGAGTATAATAGTCAAAAGCGTCAGCTAGACATAACAAAGGGGGTAACAGCGCGATGGGCGACCAGCGAGGGGGATACGACCAGAGTGAAGCCGACCGCTATATCAATGGCGATCAGCAGCATAATCCCGACGACAACGTCGACAACGGCAACGTGGAGCAGCAAGGCTATACGTATGCAGGTGATGAAGGCACAGTGTCGGCCCGTGACCGCATCGAGCAGCAACGCCGTAGTATGCGCCGCAATACGGGTGTACTCGTCGCTGGACGTAGCCGCAATGAGCAGCGGACGCTGTACACGATAGTGACGGTTATATCCGTGCTGGTTATCCTCAGCGTACTGGGGTGGCTAGTGCTACGCGATAATGGCGCTAAGAGCAACAATAACACCAATACAGCCAGCAATTACGTTGCACCAACCCCAACACCCAGCAGCAGAGGCAGTGCGACTTCGGACACGAGCAGCGGTCTGGCAACCGTTGCGCCCGGGATTGCTACCAGCGGTGCAGTTAGCGTCACCACCAGCACCGACACTGCACCCAATGTTGATGCCACTGCTCGTCCCGACCAACCGACCCTGCCGCCAGCCGCCCCTACCAACGCAGCGGGCCAACCAACCTCCGCACCGGCAGCAAACACCCCGTTGCCGCCCACCAACGGAGGTAGCGATCCATCAAAGGTACGCACTTATGCAGTAGCAGCAGGCGATACCTTCGTGAGCATCGCCGCACAATTTGGGGTGAACACCGGCCAACTGCTGGCTGCCAATAATGCGACGCTCAAGAATACCAACGACCTGCAAGCGGGCCAGACCATCAATATCCCCGCCCCCAGCTACAGCCCGCCCAATGTGCAATGGACGGTGCAGCCCAACGATAATCTCACTCGCATCATCCATGCGCTGCAAGCCACCGACACCAGTCCCGACAAGATTGCTGCCGCCAACCCCTGCCAGTTGAACACGCACGGTGTCTGCCAACCAGGTTATAACATCTATCCTGGTGATACGATTACAATACCGTTCCATTAGGCGAGGATTGCAGATTGCAGATTGTAGAATAACCGCATCTGAGCGGGTACACTACGTTGCGCCATTGCCTCACCGCGCTTAGGCTGTTAGCAAACGCTTACGCTAACCGAGCTAGCTACAATTTGCAATCTACAATCAATAATCTGCAATTCCATCGGGGTAGAGAGCAGCAATGGTCAGATCGGTAAGCTGGGCGCGGTAGTGCAGCCCCCCACTGGGGCTGGTCAGCAGTGCGGTGCGGATCGGTCCTTGTAGCTCCTGCACCGTGCCGATGCGGGCCGCCTTTATCTCGTGGGTATCTATCGGCTGCACAGGGCCGGAGCCTGCCGAGATATGGGCGTTGAATACGTGCGATACCCAAACCACTTCACGGATAAGACCGTCCGCCAACTGGCAGGTAAAGGTCGCGCTCACGCGCAACAGGTAGGTAGTCAGTTCAATGCTCAGTCCAGTCTCCTCATAGCCCTCGCGCAATGCCCCGGCCACAAAATCCTCACCCACCTTGACCCCACCGCTGGGCGCACGCCATACTCCCGGCGGGTGCGTCCACTTCTGGATCAGCACTATTTGATCGCCTGGCAGCATGATGAACAAGCTGACATCGTGGTTGCGCCGCCGCTGCAGGCTGGCCCAGGTAGAGGCGAATTCGCGTTCGCCCAGCGCCGCGCCGACTGCCAGTTCGCGTGGTGTGCCATAGATCGCTTCGACAGGAGCAAGAGTTTCACGGGTGATGTGCATGGGGGCAGTATAACACACGGAGTTAAAAGTTGAAAGTTGATAGCTGAAGCAGCTAGATTTGTAGGGGCGAACCGTCGTTCGCCCTGGTTAGGTCAGCTAGATTTGTAGGGGCGAACCGTCGTTCGCCATGCTTGGACATCCGCCTCATCCCATAACCCTCACACCTGATGCCTGGTCGTTCGCGGGTGTGTTAGTATTACAGCCGCAGTTGGCATAAATGGGCCAGAATGGTGTAGGGGCGAATCGCATACGCCCTGTTGCCCATCGTCCAGGCCAATCCTAACTACCGCACCTTGCCTGCCAACTGAGGCTACAATATTAGCCCACCTCGGCCCGCACCCCAGCGGCGGGTAGCATTTGGGTTAGCGACTCGCTGATGTCGCG
>JANXYP010000322.1 GCA_025355955.1 Chloroflexota bacterium | reverse complement strand
TGGCAGTAGCGCACACTGTACCCGGTATACAGGAGGGGGTCGGGGAGGGGGTCGGGGTAAAGGTGGGGGTGGGTGTCGAGCATAGACCCTGGGGGTCAGGGACACAGGTCGGGGTGGGGCTGGGCAGGGTGCCTTTGCACTTGCCGAAGCTGTCGGCGGCGAAGATGCTGACTATTTCGCCCTGGCCGAGGGCGCGATTGAACAGTTCTACCTCGTCGAGAATACCCTCACCGAAGTCGGCCTCCTGATAAGGGAGGGTGGTGATGGGGTGATGAAGACCAAGTGTGAGTGAGGCGGGATTGGTGACATTGCCGGGCAGGTTGCTGTAGACCCCCACGATACCGCCGTCCACGTAGAGGGTAGCGGTGGTGGAGGCTCGCTGCACGACGACCGCAACAAGGTGCCAGTTGCCATCGTTGAGAGCCGGGCCGCTGGTAGCAGGATAATCGTTGAAGAATGAGCCATCGCCCATCTGGAAGACCAGTTGCCCGCCGTTGGCGGTGAGCGCGTAGCCGGTGGGTGCGGGGCTGGTATTGCTGCGCTTGTCGAGGAAGACCCGCCGCCCATTCACGCCGGGAGGCTGCTTCAGCCAGGTATCAATTGAGAAGTCGCCCGCCCCAAAATTGATGGCGGGGGCATCGGGAATGGAGACGAAGCCGCCGGGGCCAGCGAAACGTAGGGCGTTCGCCACCTTGCCAGGGACGGCGGCCAGCCCGCTACCAACCCAGGTGCCATTGTTGCCGCCAATGATGTCGTTGGAGGTCGGGCCAGCGGCCTCGTCTAGGGGGTACCAGGCCGTCATATTCGGCGGCGGGGTCACGCAACTGGCGGGGGCAGCGGGGGCGATGTGGCTGGCCGGGGCGGCCACCTGCGAAGCAGCAGCAGTGGGCGACGCGCCACTCCATGCCACGCTAATGCCATACAGCAGCATGGCGATGGTGAGTACGATGGGGAATAGCCGATATTTGCGAGTCATGACAGTTATCCTTTCTGTAGCTAAACCAGGTCAGACGTTTGGTTATCACCGAGTGTGCGTCACGCTCTTGTAGAGCAAGCGCTCAGTAGGGGCGAACCGTTGTTCGCCCTGGTTGGGTATGCAGGAATGTGACGGACACCCGTTATCGCCTGCACCGAGGCGAATGTCTGCTAACATTGTAGCGGGCAGTGCGGTATAATCCTGTAGTGTTTTGTAGCGTTCGGTAGTCACACTTCTAGGGATAAGGATATGTACGACTTGCGGGCTTTCCGCGAACGGGTGATGGAGCTATGTGCGCGGTCACGACCATACGAGGACGGGCGACGGGCCAGCCAGCAAGATCTGGCCGACGCGGTGGGCCTTAGTCGGCCTGCCCTGAGCAATCGGCTGAACGGCACCCGTGGCACGAAGCTGACCGAGCGCGACGTGCGGGCGATCGTGCGGGCGTTGGCGGAGTGGGAGGCGATTAGCAGTGAGGCAGAGGCGCGGGAGTTGCTGGCGCTGGTGAACTGTACGCCGTTTACTGCCGCCGAGTGGAACACGCCGCCGCTTGATCGGTTGCAGCGAGAGCAAGACGACACGGTGGCGGAGGGTGGTATCCGGCACGCGGCTCCTCCAGTTACGCGCCGCGTGCAAGGGCCACGCCACAACCTGCCGTTGCAACTGACATCGTTCATCGGGCGCGAGGCGCAGATTAGCGAGGTAGAGCGTCTGCTGGGGCGGGCGCGGCTGCTGACCCTGTTGGGACCGGGCGGCAGTGGCAAGACGCGGTTGGCGTTGGAGCTGGCGGCACGGATGGCGGGCCGCTTTGCCGATGGGGTCTGGCTGGTGGAGTTGGCAGGCTTGAGCGAACCGACGTTGGTGGAGCAGACAGTGGCGCGGGCGGTAGGGGTGCGCGAGCAACGAGGCGAGGAGCTGACCGTCGCCCTGATTGACTACCTGCGTGAGCGCGAATTGCTGCTGGTGCTGGACAACTGCGAACATCTGGCGGGTACCTGCGCGGCGCTGGTTCATCGGCTGTTGCTGGGTTGCCCCAACTTGCGTCTGCTCGCCACCAGCCGCGAAGCGCTACACACCCAGGGCGAGGTAAGCTGGCAGGTGCCTGCGATGTCGCTGCCGGGGCCGCAGGCGCGTATCAGTTCCGGAGTCGCTTATCGGTACGAGGCGGTGCGCCTGTTCGTCGAGCGGGCAGGCGACGCGCAGCCCCGCTTTACGCTGAACACCGGCAACGCCAGCCTTATCTGTCAGATCTGCGAACGGCTGGATGGCCTGCCGCTGGCGATCGAGCTGGCTGCTGCGCTGGTCGGGCAGTTTACGCCGCAGGCACTGCTGGCGCGGCTGGACAACCGCCTGCCGCTACTTACCGGCGGGGCGCGGGAGCTAACCGTCCGCCAGCAAACCTTGCGTGGCGCGATTGACTGGAGCTACAACCTGCTTTCGTCCATCGAGCAGCCGTTGTTTGCCTGCTTGGCCGTCTTTGTCGGTGGCTTCACCCTGGAGGCAGCCGCGGCGGTCTGTGGCGATTTTGGATTGCCGATCTCGGATTTTGGATTGAACAAAGCGGCCAGCCGGGAAGATGATGGTGCGCTAAAATCCAAAGTCCTGGACTCGCTCATTTCGCTGGCTAACAAGAGCCTGCTGCGTACCAATATCGCTCCCCCCCAAATGGGTGAGGGTGAGGGTGTACAGGGCGAGACTCGCTTCGCCATGCTGGAGACCATCCGCGAGTACGCGCTGGAGAAGCTGAGTGAGGGTGCCGCTGCCACACTGGTGCGAGGGCGGCACGCTGCCTATTATCTGCAGTTGGTGGACGCAGCCGAGCCAGCCCTTGCTGGTAGCGAGCAGTTGATCTGGCTGGAGCGTCTGGAGCGGGAACACGATAACCTGCGTGCCGCGCTGGCCTGGAGCATCAAGCAGGATGAGGTGGAGACTGCGCTGCTGCTGGGGCGGGCATTGTGGCGATTCTGGTATATTCGCGGCTACGCCAGCGAGGGGCGAGGCTGGTTGGAAGCGGCGTTGACGAAGAGCGCGGGGCGAGCGGAGGCGGCGCGGGCGCGCGCTTTGAACAGCGTGGGCGTGCTTACCTGGTACCAGGGCGACTACGCGGCGGCGCGGCAGTTCCTCGAAGAGGGGTTGGCAATCCATCGCCAGCTTGGTTACAAGCTGGGTATCTCCTCGACGCTGAACAACCTGGGGCTGGTGGCCCTCAGCCAGGGTGAGTACGAGCGGGCCAAGCCGCTATTCGACGAGAGCCTTGCGATTGTGCGAGAGCTAGGCGACAACACCGCCATCTCCGCTACCCTTGACAACCTGGGGCGGGCGTCGATGCATCAGGGCGACTACGCACTGGCCCAGGCGCGCTGCACCGAGAGCCTCGCGCTCAAACGCGCCCTGGGCGACGAGCGCGGCGTAGCCTTTTCGCTGAATAGTCTGGGGCGTATCGCTTACCTGAAAGATGAACCTGCGGCAGAGGTGCTGTTTGCCGAGAGCCTGCGACTGTATCAGGAGTTGGGCAGCAGGCAGGGAGTAGCCGAGGTGGACGGCAATCTGGGTCTGGTAGCGCTGCAGCGGGGAGATTACGCAAAGGCCGCCCGCCTGCTGCGCGACAGCCTCGCCGCGCATCATGAGCTAGGCAACAAGTCAGGCATCGCCCAGCTGCTAGCCGCATTTGCCGACCTCAGTCTGACCGAAGGGCAGGCAGCACGGGCGACCACGCTGCTCTGCGTGACCGACTGGTTGCTTCACAGCCTGGGGGCGGCCCTGCCGCCAGTTGAGCAAGCCAGCCAGCAGCGCAACCTTTCCACCGCCCGTACTATACTGGGCGAAGCGGGTTTTGCCGCTGCCTGGAGCGCGGGGCTAGCGTTGAACCTCGACCAGGCAGTAGCCAATGCCTGTGAATTGGCTGCCACCTGATCGGCGCGGAGCTACTATCTGGGTGAGTGAATAGGCGATCAGCGGCTACTCATCGTCGGCACCTACCGCGACGAGCAGGTCAGCCGTCGGTGCCATCTGCGCGATTTGCGGCGGATGGCGGCGCTAGCTGGCCGCGAACGCTATCTGCCGCTTGTTCGCCTCGCCTATGATGTGGAGCGATCAGAGCGTTCCTCTATCAATATATAATGCTTGTTATGAGTTATTTTGTGCCTGGCATCGGGCCTCTTACGTGGTCTAATCGCTAAAATCGGCTCGTTGCGCGGATGCCCTTGCGCTTTGCCTCAATTCAGCACTCCACTTGATATTACAGCCTCAGTTAGCATATTTGTGTCAGATTGGTGTAGAGGCGAATCGCATACGCCTTGCCGCCCCGTGTCAAAGCCAATCGTAACTACGCTATGTTGCCCAGCACGTGAGGCTGTAATATTAAGCGTCGAGGCGGTATTCCTAACTCACAACAAGCGTTGAATACTGGGCGAGCAACGATTTGCGGATGGACGAGGCAGCGAGGCAAGGATTGGCTAAGGCGAGGTGGAAGATTGAGCCATATCGGGTTGGCAATCAGGGCATTTCTGCGCTAGGATCTGAAGTGCTTGCCGGGAGGGCGGAGCTAGTTTGAGAGCAAGCAAGACATCGTGCGCGAGGCGGTGTGTACCTACCTGACCCAGCCATCCATTACGATGCTGCCTAAAACTAAGCTGCTTCATGCGTAACTCCTAAATATGATGAACTGCACCCCCATTGAGATCATGACATAAATGTTCTACGTGCCGTAGAGTATGAACACGCTAGACTCAACTTCGTGGTAAGCTACAATCTACACGCCATGCCATGTTTGTGCGTGGCTTAGAGTTATGTCGTGATCTCAGCCCCATTCCTTGACAACTTCAGGTTTTCTGGTATAATCGTTAACACTAACCTCGCAAGCACGAGGTTGAACCATTGTTCCCGCCCCACACTATTATTTAATAACCGGTATCGGCGCTGATCTACGGTTCGTCCCTGCGGGACAGGGTTATGGCAGGGTGGATTTATATCCCCTGTTCGATGTACTTCTAGAGGTCAGGCTTGCGTCAATGGGTAGCCTTTCGCAGCGTCGCGGCGGGCCGACACAGGCTTGGTAAGCGTTTAGTTAAAAGGAGGAAAGTCAAGTATGTCAACCCGTATTAAAGCTTTGCGCGGTATCGCGGCGCTGGCGCTGATGTTGCCGCTGCTGGCGGCCTGCGGTGGAAGCGCCACCAACACACCAGTCCCTGCAGCCACCTCTACCACTGCTGCAGCGGCATCAGGTGCCACTGCCACCACTGCGATGATGGCTCCGACCGCGATGATGACCAACACCGTGATGATGGCTCCGACCGCGATGATGACCCCCACCGCAATGATGGCCCCCACCGCGATGATGACTGGCACCGCGATGATGGCCCCAACCGCGATGATGACCGGTACTGCGGGGATGGTAATGACCCCCACCGCAATGATGACCGGCACCGGCGCGGCCACCACGCCGACTGCCGTACCCCCGAACTCCAGCTTCACCGGTAGCAGCGGCGCGTTCCGCTGGCGGCAGGGCGAGGATGCTCCTACTCTTGACCCTGCCTTGATGCAGGACTCGGTCTCGATCAACATCGCCCAGAACTTCTACGACGGCCTCACTCAGTTCAATCCCCAGACTCTGGCGATTGAGCCAGCCATCGCCTCGAAGTGGGATGTCAATGCTGATGGTAGCGTTTATACCTTCCACCTACGCAAGGATGCCACATTCAGCAATGGCGATGCGGTCAAGGCTTCCGACTTCGTTTACTCCTGGAACCGCCTGCTTGCCAACGCACAAGCGCCTTACGGCTTCGTCTTTGCCGACATCAAGGGCGCAAATGATGTGATGGCTGCTGCGGCCAGCACCGATACCACCAAGACCAAACTAACCACTGCCAGCGGTATCAAGGCGGTCGACGATTACACCCTTGAGGTTACGCTCAATGGCCCCAGCGCGTACTTCCTGTCGCAGACCGCGCTCTGGTCCTACTGGGTAGTAAACCAGAAGGTGGTCGGCTCTGACCCGATGAGCAGCGCCTGGGCTGATGCAGGCAAGATGAACGGCGCAGGCACTGGCTCGTATACCCTCAAAGAGTGGGCTCACAACGACCACATGGTGATGATCGCCAACGACAAGTACTGGGGCGATGTCAAACCCTCGGTCAAGGAAATTGATGTACTGGTGATCGCCGACGGCAGCACTGCCCAGCTACGCTATGAGAGCAACCAGCTCGACAGCAGCGAACTGTACACCGCCGACTACACCCGCATCAAGGCCGATGCGACCCTGAGCAAGGAACTGCACGAAGTGCCGCAGGCTCGCACCGTCTGGCTCGGCTTCAATGCCACCAGCACTGACCCCAACAATCCGTTTGCTGCATCAAAGGGCGATAGCGGCAAGAACCTGCGTGTCGCCGTCGCTGAAGCAATCGACCGCGCCGACCTGATTGACAAGGCGCTCAACGGCGTAGGCGCTCCCGCCTATACCCTGGTGCCGCAAGGCGTGCCTGGCTACAAAGCCTACAAGGCTTACGACCTGAACCTCACCGATGCCAAGGCCAAGCTGGCTGCCGCCAACGTCCAGAACCTGAGCCTGACTTATACCACCCGCGACCGCGAAGACCAGAACAAGGTTGCTGCCGTCATTCAAGCGCAACTCAAGCAGAACCTCGGCCTCAACGTCTCGGTCAAGTCGGTACCGTGGACCACATTCCTCACTGAGCGCCAGGCACACCACTACAACTTCTTCTACGGTAGCTGGGGGCAGGACTACCCAGATCCGCAGGACTGGCTCTTCCCGCTGGCCTCCAGTGGTCAGCCTGAGAACAACGAGGGCTACAGCAACCCGCAGTTCGACCAACTGGTTAAGACCGCCAACGCGCTGGCCGACCCGGCCAAGCAGGCGCAGCGCTTCGATATGTACAACCAGGCGGAGAAGATGTATCTCGATAACGCCACCATCGTGCCGCTCTACCAGTTCCAGACCGACTTCATGCTCAAGCCCGGCTGGACCGGCTGGGGCTACAACGCCCAGTTCACCGCGCCGTTCCGTTACCTGAAGAAGGCGGGCAGCTAGTCGCCTACGGCGCTGAGTTGAAAGTTGAAAGTTGAAAGTGGGGAACGGCTTGGCAACCCTGAGCCGCTCCCTGCCTACTCGAAACAAACAGCTTTCTGCTCCTCGCCACAGTTGCGGCGCGACATCATGTCTGCGCCGCAACTGCTACTTTCAACTTGTAATTTCAACTCTGGATAAAAACTATGATCCAGTACATCATTCGCCGCCTGATTGGATTGTTCTTCGTCCTGATCGGCATTGCGCTACTGACATTTATTCTAATGCACCTCGCGCCGGGCGGTCCGTTTAGCAGCGAACGCACCCTGCCGCCCGCGACAGTAGCGCGTATCACGGCCAGCTATGGGCTGGATCAGCCTCTGCCGCTTCAATTCCTCACTTATATCTGGAACATATCACATGGTGACTTCGGTGTTTCCTACCGCCAGCAGATTGGCGCGGAGGTGCGTAACATCATCTTTACTGGCTTCGGCAATTCGATGCAGCTGGGTATGTTTGCGTTCGCCTTCACCATCTTCTTTGGCATTCTGCTTGGTATCCTCGCGGCGATTGGTCAGAATACATGGCTTGATTACACCACTATGGGTGTTTCACTGGCGGGATACTCCATTCCTAACTTCGTGCTTGGTACCCTGCTGCTGATTGTCGCCGCGCTGGTGGTCAACCCGCACCTGCCTGCCAATTTCCAGATTCCGATTGGTGGCTGGATTGACAGCGCGGGCATCGGCGCAATCTTCCTGCCCACCTTTGTGCTGGCGCTACGTCCCACCAGCGTGCTGGCGCGGCTTACCCGTGCCAGTATGCTTGAAGTTATTCGCCAGGATTATATTCGCACCGCCTGGGCGAAGGGGCTGGGGGAGCGGGTGGTCATCATCCGCCACGCGCTGCGTAATGCGATGCTTCCCGTCGTCACGGTATTGGGCGACGAACTGGGCAACCTGATCACTGGCAGCATCGTGGTCGAGCAAGTGTTCGTCATCAACGGGCTGGGCAAGCAATTCGTCCTCAGCGTGCAGCAGTTGGATTACAATATCATCATGGGTACCACTATCTTCTACGCCTTCATCGTGGTGCTGATCAACCTGGCGGTGGATATTCTCTACGCCTTCATTGATCCGCGCATCAGCTATACAAAGGCACGGTCTTAACTATGGCGAAAGAACAGGACGATCTGATCAAGCGCGACCCGGCAGGCGTGCCACTCGACGATAGTGCGATGAATGAAACCGAGGTTCCGGCCCGCCGCGTCGTGACGGTGTTGCCCACTGTAGGTGGCGATATCATTGGTGAGGCCAACAGCCTGTGGCGCGATGCCTGGCTGCGCCTGCGCCGCAACAGGCTGGCGGTGGCCGGTATCTTCGTGCTAATCTTTTTCGTCCTACTCGCCATCTTCGCGGATCTTATTGCCCAGCATCCCTACGATTATCAGTTCAGTGTGACTCAGATCCGGGCGGAGGGTCTCTGCCCGCCCATCCCGGTCACTCCCCCCAACCAGTTGCCGCTGCCCGCGCCCTACTGTACGGTCAAGTTCCAGCCGCCCTCGTCATATTTTTGGTTTGGCACCGACGATCTAGGCCGCGATGTGTTCAGCCGCGTCATCTTCGGCACCCGCATCTCGCTGGCGGTGGGGTTGATTAGCCAGTTGCTCATTTTGCTAATCGGCCTGCCCATCGGCCTGATCGCGGGCTATTATGGCAAGTGGGTGGACTACCTGCTGATGCGCATCACCGACGTGATGTACGCCTTCCCCACCATCCTGTTCGCCATCGTGGTGCTGGCAGTGTTCGGCCAAAGCCTGTTCAACATTCTGCTTGCCATCGGTCTCACCTTCTGGCCGCCAATGGCCCGCCTGGTACGTAGCCAGGTGCTATCGGTGCGCGAAAAGGAATACGTAGAGGCCGCCCGCGCCATCGGCACACCCAACCGTAGCATCATCTTTCGCCACATTCTGCCTAATATCCTAAGCCCAGTGATCGTCTCGATTACCTTTGGCATCCCCTTCGCCATCCTCACCGAAGCGTTCCTCAGTTTCCTGGGCATCGGCACACCTATTCCGCTGCCAAGCTGGGGTTTGATGGTCTCCGATGGCAAGGCGTACCTACGCACCGACCCTACCCTGGTCATCTTCCCCGGCCTCGCCATCTCGCTGGTGCTGTTCGCCTTCAACTTCTTTGGCGATGGGCTGCGCGACGCGCTTGACCCGAGGACCCGGAAGTGAGACGAAAGATTAAAGGTTAAAGCTTATAGGTGTAGAGGCGAGATTTATCCGCCCCGGCATAACTATCCTATCCCCTGGAGCATTGAATGAACCCAGCGACAACTAGCAGCGACCCACTGCTATCCGTGCAGCACCTCAAGACCCAGTTTTTCACCCCTGGCGGCGTGGTCAAGGCGGTGGACGATGTTTCCTTCGACCTGCAAGCGGGCGAGACGCTCGGCATTGTCGGTGAGAGTGGCTGCGGCAAGAGCGTCACTTCGATGTCGATCATGCGCCTGATCGCCCCCCCCGGCAAGATCGTAGGCGGCAAGATCTTGTTCGAGGGGCGCGACCTCCTGGCGATGAACGATAACGAGATGCGTCATGTGCGCGGCAAAGAAGTCGCCATGATCTTCCAGGATCCGATGACCTCGCTCAACCCCACGCTGACCATCGGCAGGCAGATCACCGAGTCGGTCGAACTGCACCTCAAGCTCAATGGCCGCGCCGCGCAGATTAGGGCTGCCGAGTTGCTGGCTCTGGTGGGCATTCCCTCACCGCAGAAGCGGCTAGCCGACTACCCCCACCAGTTCAGCGGTGGGATGCGGCAAAGGGTGATGATCGCCATGGCCCTCTCTTGCGACCCCAAGCTGCTGATTGCCGACGAACCGACTACCGCACTCGATGTTACCATCCAGGCCCAGATCCTGGAACTGATGGGCCGTCTGCGCGATGAGTTTCACATGGCGGTGATGCTAATCACCCACGACCTGGGCGTAGTTGCGGGCATGGCGGATCGCATCATCGTGATGTACGCTGGTCATATTGTGGAGGAGGCGCTGGCTGCCGACCTCTACCACGACCCCCGCCACCCTTACACCCTGGGCCTGCTCCGCAGCGTGCCGCGCCTCGACTCCGACCGTCGCAGCCGCCTCATCCCCATCGGTGGGTTGCCGCCCGATCTGGTGAACGTGCCGCCCGGCTGCCCCTTCGCCCCGCGTTGCACCTTCGCAGTGGATGAGTCGCTGAAGGAACGGCCCGAACTCCATCCCGTTGCCGCCAATCACGCGGTTGCCTGCTGGGTGGATGTGCGTACCGCCAGGCCGCACGAGGCCATCGTCGAGCAACTGGCCGAAGGCGCAGAGCCGGTAAGTGTGCCAGTAAGCGCTGAGGTTTGAGGTTTAAGTAAGCGCTAATACTCCCCTCCCCAGGAGGGGCTGGGGGTGGGTCATTATAGCGCAAATCGCACCCCCAACGGGCCTCCCCAGCAGGGGATATTTAAGTAAGTCGGAGAAAACAGATGCAGGATAGCAAAACACCCAACCAGTCGCCGCCGAATGATGCGCCCGCCGCAATAAGTACAGACATCGAGCAGGTACTTGTCCGCGAACAAACCGAAGCGGAGCAGCAACGCGCCGCCATGACTCAGCACGTGTTGGACACCATCGCAAAGGCGACCACTGCTCCTGCGCCTGTACCGAGCAACGGTTATAGCGAAACGCTGCTGAGTGTCGAAGACCTGAAGATGTACTTTCCCATCACCGCTGGACTGATCTTCCAGCGGGAGGTGGGCCAGGTTCATGCGGTGGATGGGGTGGGTTTCACGCTTCACAAGGGGGAGACGCTGGGGCTGGTGGGCGAGAGTGGTTGCGGTAAGAGCACCACTGGCCGCGCTATCCTGCAGCTCTACAAGCCGACGGCGGGCCACGTCTATTACGAAGGCACCGACCTGACTACCCTCGACGCGGAGCAGATGCGGAAGATGCGGCGGAAGATGCAGATCATCTTCCAGGATCCTTACGCTAGCCTGAACCCGCGCATGACCATCAACGACATCATCGGCGAACCATTGCGCGTCCACAACCTGTTCCCCGGCAAGGCTAGGCGCAAGCGGGTGCAGGAGCTGCTCGCCACTGTTGGCCTCAACCCATACTACGCTAACCGCTATCCGCACGAATTCAGCGGCGGCCAGCGGCAGCGTATCGGCATCGCCCGCGCCCTAGCAGTGCAGCCCAGCTTCATCGTCGCCGACGAGCCGATCTCCGCACTGGATGTTTCAATTCAGGCTCAGATCATCAATCTGCTGCAGGACTTGCAGCAGGAGTTCAGCCTTACCTATTTGTTCATCGCCCACGACCTCAGCGTGGTGCGCCACATCTCCGACCGCATTGCGGTGATGTATCTGGGCAAGATTGCCGAGGTTGCCGACCGCATCGAATTGTACCAGAATCCGTTGCACCCATACACCCAGGCGCTGCTCTCCGCAGTGCCGATCGCCGACCCGCTGCTAGAGCGCAAGCGCAAGCGCATCATCCTCGAAGGCGATGTCCCCAGCCCAATCAACCCGCCTTCCGGCTGCCGCTTCCACACCCGCTGCCCGATTGCGATCAAGGAGTGTTCCGAGATCGTGCCGCCTCTGGAGGAGAAACGCCCCGGTCACTTCGCCGCGTGCATCCGCGTGCCAGTCAGCACCGGCAGCGGAGCGGTTGACCAACAGGTGGATAACACGGTCTGAAGTGGCATCCTGATTTGTTGATGAAGATGCTCTTTCTGCTACGATCAAATCAGCCAAAATCGCCCCGCATAAGGAAGGAACTATGTACATACTCCCATTCGCTGGCATTATCCTCATCGGCATAAGTATGCTATCCGCCCTTGCGCTGATGATTCGTTCGCTACGCAACCTGGGGATGGCAAATAACGAGCAGAGTAAGACGGCGGTAACCACCGATAGCCTGGGCCGGACGGTAAGTCGCAGCAGCACTATCGCCCGCGCTACCCTCAATCGCTACAGTTCCACTAGCGATACCACCCTGTTCTACGTCCTTGAAGCCGGCCTGATCGTTGGCGGCCTGCTGTTGTTGCTCTTTGACCGCGAAGATTCCAGCCAGCTTTCCACGGTTGGCCTGCTCACCGTTGCGGTCGGCGTGCTGTCGGCGGTGCTGGTGCTGGTTGTCGCCCTGTTCGATATCGCGGTGCCGGATGACCGCCGCAGCGCGGGCTGGGTGATCTACTTCACCGAGCTACTCGCCGGGGTTATCCTGCTAACGATTGCGCGAAACACCACCATGCTATCTGTCACGGGCAGCGTGGTAATCGGTATCAGCATCCTGGCGGCGCTAGCATTGGTCTTCGGTGCGTTGGTAGAAGGGCGAGTGTCCGCCGGGGCGCGTAGCACCCTCTGGCTGTTGTTCTGGTCGAGCTTGTTGGTCGGCATCATGATCACCTACGTTCCCTCCTGGCTGCTAGATCGCTTCTTCTCCTAAAATACCAGGACTGGATCACGACAACGCCCCGCTCTGTATAGAGGGGGGCGTTGTCTTGGCTTATGGCGCTCGATTCGATGGTTTATCCTGGCTAGTTGACGACTCCGGAGAGGGTACTGTAGACCACCAGGCGCTTGTTGTAGTTGTGGGCGGTGTGGCTATAAACACCATTGCAGGTAATCAGGTTGAGATGGGCCGCGTTGGAGCTACCGAAGATGTTGTTGAGCGGCGCGTTATCGAAGGGGTAGGCGACTAGTTCGTCGACCACGAACTTGCGTTTTACCCCTTTGTTGTCGGTAACATAAATGGCATCGCCAGGGTTGAGCTTGCCAAGATTCCAGAACACGGCAGGGCCGTGCGTCCAGTCCAGGTGACCATCAATCGCGGCGTTGCCGGGGCTACCGGGCAGGAAGCCGCGACGGTACCAGCCAACATCCCACTCGCTAACCGGCACAGCCATGGTGCCGTCGCCAGCAACCCCGACCCGCTCGATGGCGGCGCTAACGCCAATGGCTGGGATGCTCAACTGAACCGGTAGGCCCGGGCTATTGTCGGCAATCGTGCCGTTGTTGCTGGGCGCAGGGGTAGGGCGCACGTTAGTTCCGGGTACGATAGTGGACGCAGGTTGCGTTGTAGGCATCTCGCCAGTGGGCGCAGATGGCACAGTAGGGGTCTCACTGGCAGCAGCAGTTACGTTTGGCATGGGGGTGGCCGAGGGAACACTGGTCGCAGTTGGTACGCTGGTCGGCGATGGCTTGGGCGTGTTGGTGGCGGGCGGCGGCACTGGCGTGCTGCTCGGTATCGGCCCAGACTTGCCTTCCATCACCTGCACTGAGCTATTCGACGGCGCAGGGGGCGGGTTGCCACCGGGTTGCCACATAAAGTAGCCGCCCACACCGAGGATGGCGATCAACACCAGCGCCCCCGCCGCCAGCAAAGGAGCACTAAGCATCCCTTTGGCTGCCGCTTTGTTATTCAATCCTTCGTTGCTCTGTTCCAATTTGTCACCTTGCTATTTATGTTATACGCTGGCTGAGTTGATACCAGCCGGGACAGTGTGAAAGTTGTCCCACTATAATTACGTTTGAGGTTGTGAGGCAGATTTATCGTTCAGGAGGTTGAACACGAGGGTATTCTAGCTGCCTTATCATACCAAAACCACCTGTTATTTGCAAGTTACCCCATTTAGATTGGGTGTCATACAAGTTATTGGGTAGACGTAGGGGCGGGCGGTGGCCCGCCCTGGTGACAGAGCTAACCATCGAATAACTATTAACGCACCCCACTGAGATTACGACATAACTCTTATATTACAGACTCACTTGCTGGGCAAGATAGCGTAGTTACGATTGGCTTTGGCATTGGGCGGCAGGGCGTATGCGATTCGCCCCTACACCAATCTGGCGCATTTATGCCAACCGAGGCTGTAATACTAAGCTATGTACAATCATGGCATTGAGTGTCGATGTAGCTCACCACAAAGTTGAGGCTAGCGTATTCGCAATACAATACGTGGATATTTATGTCGTTATGTCAGACCTCAACCTTGTAGCAGTTCACAGTTGAGGTACACGAGTTTTAGGTGCGATTTCGAGCATGATCAGACAATCGACTAGCGGCTGCTGCCCCTAAGCGACTCAGGCGCTGAATAAAACTCTGCAATCCTATCCACACTTCCGTGATAAGAGGTTCTGCAACTTGACAACCACTACAAGCGGTTTGCGCGGTAGATGTGCGCTTAACTGTGAGGTTTGCCAGATTTGTACTCAGCGCCATTGCACAGTTTGTGCGTAATCACGCTTGCGCGCACACCTACCGCTTGCGCGGTTCTGGGGGGTTTCAATCGCTCAAACGCGATAATATTACAACCGTAGATAGGAAAACCAGCCAACGGATTAGGTTCAACGGAGAAGCGGAGAAAACGGATTGCGTGCATCGGCTTGA